>JAUUNK010000007.1 GCA_030844565.1 Bacteroides ovatus | reverse complement strand
GTCCATCTACTGCCGCAGCCTGCTGGTCTCCAACGATAATGAGTTGTGGATGGGCACGGAATCGGGCATTTACATCTACAACCTCCGCACAGAGCAGTATACCCACCTGCGCAGTTACGCCCACGACCCCTATTCTTTGTCGGACAATGCCATTTATTCTTTGTACAAAGACCGTGAAGGAGCCATCTGGATAGGCTCTTACTTTGGGGGAGTGAACTACTATCCCCATCCCTACACCTATTTTGAGAAATATTATCCCCGTGCAGACTCCAACAGCCTGCATGGCAAACGGGTGCGCGAGTTTTGCCGGGACAACCGTGGCATTCTCTGGATAGGGACCGAAGATGGGGGACTGAACCGCTTTAATCCGCAGACAAAAGAATTCTCCTTCTTTACCCCCAGCGCGGCATTCACCAATGTGCACGGGCTTTGCATGGTGGGCGACCAGTTGTGGGTGGGCACTTTCTCCAAGGGGGTGAAGGTGATTGATACCCGTACCGGCGCTATCCTGAAGACTTACCAGAAGGACGACTCCCCCCGTTCGTTGGCGGATAATAGCATTTTTGCCATCAACAAGACTGCTGCGGGAGATGTCTACCTGGGAACCATGTTCGGCCTGCTGAAGTACAACAGCCATTCGGACGATTTCGACCGCATACCGGAGCTGAACGGCAAGTTTATATACGACATCAAAGAAGACTCCGGCGGAAATCTATGGCTGGCAACGTATGCCAACGGCGTCTATTGCTACAATGTACGCGAAGAAAAGTGGAAGAACTACGTGCACGACGAAGAGGACGACAGGAGCCTCCCTTATAATAAGGTGCTGAGTGTGTTCGAAGACTCCCACCGGCAGATATGGCTCACTACCCAGGGCGGAGGATTCTGCCGTTTCCATCCGGAGACGGAAACGTTTACCTGCTACAACACAGCCAATGGACTGCCCAACGATGTGATTTACCAAATCATAGAGGATAAGAACGGGCAACTGTGGCTCACCACCAATAACGGACTGGTCTGCTTCAACCCCGCCACCGAAACGATGAAAGTCTACACCACCGCCGACGGGCTGCTGGGTGACCAGTTCAACTACCGCTCCAGCTTCAAGGACGAAGAGGGAAAGATATACTTCGGCGGCATCGACGGCTTCATCGCCTTCAACCCCGGCAACTTCTCCGAGAACAAATACCTGCCCGATGTGGTGATTACCGACTTCCTCCTGTTCAACAAAGAAGCGTATGCGGGCGGAAAAGACTCTCCTTTGGAGAAGAGCATCACTTTCTCCGACAAGCTGGTGCTCCGTGCCGACCAGAATTCTTTCTCTTTCCGCATCGCCGCTTTGGGCTATCAGGCGTCGGGGATGAACAAGCTGATGTACAAGCTCGAAGGATTTGACGAAGAGTGGCTGACGGTGGGAGAGAGCCCGCTGGTCACTTACTCCAACCTGCCCTACGGCGATTACGTTTTCCGGGTGAAGGCAGCCAACAACAACGGGGTGTGGAACAACAACGAAATATCCCTCAGCATCCGCATCCTCCCGCCTTTCTATCTTTCCGTGTGGGCGTATTGCATCTATGCCCTTTTGATTATCGGATGTTCGGTCTATCTGATTTTCTACTTCAAGCGTCGCAACAGCCGCAGGCATCGCCGCCAGATGGAGAAGTTCGAGCAAGAGAAAGAGCGCGAAATCTATCATGCAAAGATAGACTTCTTCACCAATGTGGCACACGAGATACGTACCCCGCTCACGCTGATTAACGGTCCGCTCGAGAATATCCTCCTTAAAAAAGAAGTAGACCCCGAGATGCGCGAAGACCTCAACATCATGAAGCAAAACACAGAGCGCTTGCTAAGCCTCACCAACCAATTGCTGGACTTCCGTAAGACGGAGAGCCAGGGATTCCGGCTGAACTTTGCCGAGTGCAACATCAGCGAAGCCGTAGAAGAAACCTATAAGCGCTTCACCTCCCTTGCCAAGCAGAAGGGGCTGGACTTTGTGTTGAAGGCGCCCGAAGAGGACTTCTATGCCCACGTCAATCGCGAAGCATTCACCAAGATAATCAGCAACTTGCTGAGTAATGCGGTGAAGTATGCAGATACTTATGTGCACGTCTTCCTTGAAGTGGGCACGGCGGGAGAAAAGAAGATGTTCCATATCCGCACGGTGAACGACGGAGTGATTATCCCCGACGAGATGAAGGAAGAGATATTCCAGCCTTTTGTACGCTTCAACGAGAGAGAAGACGGAAAGGTGACCACCGGCACGGGCATCGGGCTGGCTCTTTCCCGCTCCTTGGCAGAGCTGCATCAAGGCAATCTGAGGATGATAGAAGGAGAAGAGGCGAATGTCTTCTGCCTCACGCTTCCCACGGTGCAGGATAGTGCCATTCAGCTTGTTCCCGAACCTCGGGCGGTGGAAGAAGAGAAAGTAGTGGAGCGCCGGGTAGACGAAGTGGGAGATAAGGCAGGCCGCGCCGTGGTGCTGGTGGTAGACGACAATCAGGACATGCTGTCTTTTGTAGCCCGGCAGTTGGAGGACACCTACGCAGTGTTGACTGCCCGCAATGGGGTGGAGGCGCTGGAAGTGCTGGATGTAAACGAGATAACGCTGGTGGTGAGCGATGTGGTGATGCCCCGCATGGATGGCTTCGAGCTTTGCAAGATGATTAAGTCCAAACTGGAATATAGCCACGTCCCCGTGGTGTTGCTCACTGCCAAAACCAACTTGCAATCGAAGATAGAAGGTCTCGAGCTGGGCGCGGACGCTTATATAGAAAAGCCGTTTTCGGTGGAATATCTCCACGCTTGCATTGCCAACCTGATAAACAGCCGCGAAAAGCTGCGGCAGGCTTTCACCCAGTCTCCTTTCGTAGCCGCCAACACCATGGCGCTCACCAAAGCCGACGAAGAGTTTATAAAGAAACTGAATGAGATAATCCAGAACAACCTTCATAATCCCGATTTCAGCATGGACGATATTGTGGATTCCTTAAACATGAGCCGTTCCAATTTCTACCGTAAAATAAAAGGCGTGCTCGATTTGAGCCCCAACGAATACCTGAGATTGGAAAGGCTGAAACGTGCTGCCCGATTGCTGAAAGAAGGAAACAACCGTGTGAATGAGATTTGCTACATGGTAGGCTTCAATTCCCCTTCTTATTTCTCGAAGTGTTTCTTGAAACAGTTCGGCGTGTTGCCCAAAGAATTTCTCGGTTAATCCCCTTGGATATATATATCCATACCCTGTCTGTTGGGTATATATATCCTGCGTGCTGAGTATCTATGTCCTGCGTGCTGGGTATCTATGTCCTGCATATTGGGTATATATATCCTGCACGCAGGGTATATATGTCCAACAAACAGGTGGTTGGGAGCCTTTTTTCTTCTTATAACGGCCCTCATTTTGTCTGGCACAGATTTGCTATCTTTTCTTCTATTTATGGGACGCGATTGCGATTTATTGGGATATTTATAATAGCAGGAAATTCCCCCATGCCCTAATTTTGCCCCTGTCACTTAGTCGAAGAAACCGGATATTATGTACAATAATGCCGGTAGTAGCGTAGTGAAATTGAAATAACCTTTTTATTAATAATTATGAAAACAAAGACAAAAGACTTGAGCAAGTGCCTGAAAAGGCGGCTATGGATGGCGGGTGTATGTTTGGCGTCCTTTTCTTTTCTTTCGGTATCGGCGGTTCATGCAGCAGACGACAACCTGACCATTCAGCAGCAAAAGAAAGGAATGACTATCAGGGGCAAAGTGCTGGGGACCGACGGCGAAGCTATTATCGGTGCATCCGTGTTGGTGAAGGGAACCGGCAACGGAGTGGTGACGGACTTAGATGGGAATTATACCCTCTCCAACGTTCCTAAAGGAGCGATTCTTGAATTTAGCTTTGTCGGCTTTGTGAAACTCACCAAGACAGTGGGGAGCGAAACGACCATCAATGCCATCTTGTACGAAGACACCCAAATGCTGGAAGGAGTGGAAGTGGTGGCTTTCGGCACTCAGAAGAAAGAAAGCGTTATCGGCGCCATCTCCACCGTAAAAGTGGGAGAACTGAAGACACCCTCGAGCAACCTGACCAATGCCCTTGCCGGGCGCATTGCCGGAGTGATTTCTTATCAGAGAACCGGCGAGCCGGGCGTGGACGATGCCTCTTTCTTTGTTCGCGGCGTCACCACCTTCGGTTATAAGAAAGACCCTCTGATTTTGATTGACGGCATAGAGCTGACTTCTACCGACCTTGCCCGCCTGCAACCGGACGACATCGCCAGTTTCTCTATTATGAAAGACGCCACGGCTACGGCTCTGTACGGCGCGCGCGGTGCGAATGGCGTTATCCTGGTGAAAACCAAAGAAGGACAAAAAGGAAAAGCGAGGCTGAGCCTCCGGGTGGAGAACTCCATCTCGGCTCCCACGCAGGAGATTGAGCTGGCAGACCCCATCACTTATATGCGCCTGCACAACGAAGCCTATCTGACACGCAACCCGCTGGCGCCGCTGATGTATTCCGAGGAGAAGATAGACAACACGGTTCCCGGCTCCGGCTCGGTCATCTATCCGGCTACAGATTGGAGAAAGGAACTTCTGAAAGACTTCACGATGAACCAGCGTGTCAACCTCAATATCACCGGCGGCGGAGACGTGGCGCGCTATTACGTGGCAGCTTCTTACAGCCAGGACAATGGTATCCTGGAAGTGGACAAGAATAGCAACTTTAACAACAACATCAAGCAGAGAGTCTACACGCTTCGTTCAAACGTGAACATCAATGCCACCAAGACCACGGAGCTGATTGTCCGCCTGAGCGGTGTGTTCGATGATTACAACGGCCCGTTGTATGGCGGTTCCGCCATGTACAACCTGATTATGAAAAGCAATCCCGTGCTTTTCCCCGCCAAGTATCCCAAGGATGAGGCTCATGCCTACACCAAGCATACCCTGTTCGGCAATGCCGAGAACGGGCAATATCTCAATCCGTATGCCGAAATGGTGAGAGGCTACAAAGAATCGGGCCGCTCCAACCTGAGCGCACAGTTTGAGGTGAAACAAGACCTGGACTTCTTGACGAAAGGCTTGTCGGCACGGATATTGTTCAACACTTCACGCATCTCCAGCTACGACGTTTCGCGCAAGCTGAATCCCTACTATTACAAGATGACCGACTATGATTATCTGACGGGAGATTATGGCATCGACGTTATCAATCCCGACGAAGGCTCCGAATACCTCATTTATGACCCGGGAGGCAAGAGCATCACTGCCAACATGTACGTAGAAGGAGCGCTGAACTATAACCGCGACTTTGGAAAACATGGAGTAGGCGGCTTGCTGGTGTATCAGCTCAGAAACAACTTGCAGCCCAATGCCGGTTCGCTCCAATCATCCCTTCCCTATCGGAATGTGGGACTTTCGGGACGTTTCACCTACGCTTATAACAACCGCTACTTTGCCGAGTTCAATTTCGGTTATAACGGTTCGGAGCGTTTCCATAAAAGCAAGCGATTCGGTTTCTTCCCTTCCGCCGGCTTGGCATGGGTGGTCTCCAACGAATCTTTCTGGGAACCGATGAAGAGCGTGGTGTCGAAGCTGAAACTCCGGGCTTCGTATGGTATCGTGGGTAACGATGCCATCGGAAGCGGACGTTTCCTCTACCTTTCGGATATTAACATGAACGACAGCAAATACGGAGCCAACTTCGGATACAACTACGATTACCACCGCGACGGCATCTCCGTGAAGCGCTATTCCGACCCCGAAATCACATGGGAAAAGTCGGCTAAGACCAACTTCGCGCTGGAGTTTACCCTGTTCGACGACTTGAATGTAACCGCCGAATATTACACCGAACGCCGCAAGAGCATCCTGCAACAGCGTGCCTCCATCCCCGCATCTATGGGACTTTGGGTGCAGCCCTACGCCAATCTGGGTGAGGCAAAAGGCAAGGGAGTAGACCTGTCGTTGGATTATAACAAGTATTTTGCCAATAAATCGTGGTTGCAGCTAAGAGGTAACTTCACCTATGCGACCAGCGAGTATGTGGTGTACGAAGACTATGAATATCCCGGTGCATGGTGGAAACAGAAAGTGGGCTATCCCACCAATCAGGTGTGGGGATACATTGCCGAAGGGCTCTTTGTGGATGATAACGAAGTGGCTAATTCTCCCGTGCAGTTCGGAGAGTACGGCGCAGGCGATATAAAGTACCGGGATGTGAACAAGGACGGCAAGATTACCGACCTCGACCAAGTGCCCATCGGATACCCCAAAGAGCCGGAAATCGTATATGGCTTCGGAGCATCCTACGGATATAAGAATTGGGACATTTCAGTCTTCTTCCAGGGACTTGCCCGGGAATCTTTCTGGATGGATTATAACAACGTCTCTCCCTATTTCAACACGGTAGATACAAAGGTGGTAGGCAACAGGATAGGCCATAATGCGCTTGCCCGGTTTATTGCCGACAGCCATTGGTCGGAAGACAACAGGGACGCCTACGCCGTGTGGCCGAGGCTGAGCCCCACTTCCATCGAGAATAATAGCAAGACAAGTACGTGGTTCATGCGCGACGGTTCCTTCCTGCGCTTGAAGCAACTCGAAATAGGATATACCATTCCCGAACAAATCACCAACCGGATAGGCATCAAGAACCTGCGGTTCTATGTGACGGGAAACAACCTGTTGTGCTTCAGCAAGTTTAAGCTTTGGGACCCCGAAATGGCAGGCTCGGGACTGGGCTATCCTGTTCAGCGGGTGTATAATGTAGGATTAAATTTAACGTTCTAAATCTAATGCAAGATGAGAAAATTACAATTGTTTATATTGAATTGCCTGATTATCGTTTTATCTTCTTGTGATTCGTTTCTGGACATCGTGCCGGATGACATCGCTACCATCGATAATGCATTTACCATGAGAGCACAGGCGGAGAAATATCTCTTTACCTGCTATTATTATCTTCCTGCCCACGGACTGTTGGAGGCAAATCCTGCCATTGCCGGAGGCGACGAACTTTATATTACCGAGTCGTTCCGCAGCGCAGCCCACGTGCATGCCTGGTATATCTCGCACAACATGCAAAGCTCCGCCCGCCCCCGCTGCGACTATTGGACGGGAGCCGACCAACAAAACAACAAGTCCCTCTATCAGGGCATCAGCGACTGTAACATCTTCCTCGAGAACATACAGAAAGTGCCCGATATGACGCAGGCGGAGAAAGACCGGTGGGCGGCGGAAGTCCGTTTCCTCAAAGCTTATTATCACTATTGGCTCATCCGCATGTATGGACCCATTCCCATCAGGGATAAGAACATCCCCGTCAATGCCGGAGAAGAACAGGTGAAGGTTTATAGGAACACCATCGACGAATGCTTCGACTACGTCATCAACACCCTGACGGAAATTATCGACAGCAACCATCTGCCCGATAAGATAATGAACGAAGCGGAAGAACTGGGGCGCATTAGCCAGGGGATTGCAATGGCTATAAGGGCGGAAGTGATGGTGACGGCAGCCAGCCCGTTGTTCAACGGCAATGCCGACTACAAGGGATATACCGATTCGAGAGGTATCGAATTGTTCAATCCTAATAAATCGGAGCAGGAAAAGAAACAACGTTGGATAGACGCGGCGGAAGCTTGCCGCCAGGCCATCGAGTTTCTCAAGGCTCAGGGACACGACTTGTATAAATACACTTCCCTTGAATATAACATCTCCGAGCAGACCCGCGCCAAAATGAATATCCGCAACATTGTGACTGAGAAGTGGAATCCCGAAATCATCTGGGCAAACTCGAATAGCATCATCGGGCAGCTGCAAGACCATGCCATCCCGCGCGGACTGGAACCGGGAAAAGAAGGAAACGCAAGCGTGGGCGGAAACCTGGCTGTGCCTCTCAAAATCACCGACCTGTTCTATACCCGGAACGGCGTGCCCATCACCGAAGATAAGACCTGGGATTATGAGAACCGCTTTGCGCTCAAGAAGGCAACGGCTAGCGATAAATACTTTATCAAAGAAGGATATACCACCGCCAACATCAACTTCGACAGGGAAGTGCGCTACTATGCAAGCTTAGGGTTCGACGGTGCCGTATGGTTCGGGCAGGGCGTAACCGATGAGGCAAAGCCCATCTATGTACAATGCAAGCAGGGACAGTCCGCCTCCAACCAAATCTCCAACTCATGGAACGAAACAGGCATCTGGCCCAAAAAGCTGGTTCACTTTAAGAGTGTCGTGGGACAGACAAGCGGCTTTACCAAAATCACTTATCCCTTCCCCGTGATGAGGCTGGGCAACCTGTATTTGCTGTATGCCGAGGCTTTGAACGAGAGCGGCGCCTCCAAAGCGGATGTGCTGGCTTGGGTAGACCTCATCAGGGAAAGAGCCGGCCTGAAAGGGGTGGAAGAAAGCTGGAACACGTATACAAATAACAAGAAGTATGAGACAGTGGACGGCAGGCGCGAGATTATACAGCAGGAACGCAGCATCGAACTGGCATTCGAAGCTCAGCGGTTTTGGGACCTGCGCCGATGGAAGCTGGCATATCAGGAACAGAATAAACCGATTACCGGATGGAATACCCAGTATAGCACCAATGAAGACTATTATACGGAACAACTCATTTATACCCAAGAGTTTAGGATAAGAAACTATTTCTGGCCCATTCTGGATAAAGAGTTATATTCAAATAAGAACCTGATACAAAACTATGGTTGGTAAACTTTAAATGGAACATGTTATGAAGAAGAATTTATATAAATACGGCTTGTTTTATCTGGGAATGGCTTTGGCTGCTTGTGCCGATAATGCTGATTTGAACGAACCGACCGGAAGCACCACATCCCCGGCACAAGTGCTGAATGCAACCGTAAAGAACTTGCCCGGAGCGGCTATTATCTATTATGACTTGCCGGACGACCAGAACCTGAAGTATGTAAGGGCAAGCTACAAAGTCGATAATACAGTGAGAACCGTCAATGCCTCTTTCTATACCGATTCCCTGGTGGTGGAAGGTTTTCCGGCTAAGGGGGAATATGATGTAGAACTCTATTCTGTAAGTTATGGCGAAGCTGTGTCTACGTCGGTGGTGGTGAAAGTGAATCCTGACACTCCGCCCTATCAGGAAGTGCGCGGCACGCTGAACTCGGCGGAAACATTCGGAGGCATCAGGGTCAGCTTTGATAATCCTGAAAAGGCAAAGCTGGGATTGGGAGTCATCAAGAAGCAGATGGAAGGAGTGTGGACACAAGTATATATGCACTATACGGAAGCCAAAGGAGGAGACTTCTATGTGCGCGGGCTGGATGCTGTCTCTACCGACTTCGGCATTTTTGTCAGAGACAGATGGGGACATCTTTCGGATACGCTCTACGTAACGGAGACACCTTTGTATGAAGAGCAATGTGACAAATCTTTGTTCAGGAAGATGGCATTGCCCACCGACTCCTATGAGTGCCACTCATGGAACGAAGTGACAAAGGGGAATGATATGACGCATCTCTGGGACGGAATTACGGATACCGACCCTTGCTTCCAGACGAAGACAACCACCGTGATGCCCCAATGGTTTACGTTTGATATGGGCGAGAATTATAAGTTGAGCCGCTTCGTGATGGTTTCCCGCTATTATCCGGGTAAATATGGCAATACATTTAAGGCGGGACATCCGAAGCACTTCGAGATATGGGGCAGCACTAACCCCAATCCGGACGGCAGCTTTGACGACTCATGGATATTGCTCTCAGAGTATGAGTCGGTGAAACCCTCGGGAGGCGGCGTCAACGACCCTCTGACTGCCGAAGACCAGGAAGCAGCACGCAACGGTGAGAACTTCATTATCCCCGATAATGCCCCTGCCATACGCTACATCCGTTTCAAGACAAACGACACCTGGGGAAACACACGCTACATGCATCTTCACGAACTCACGTTCTTCGGTGCAAAGCACAATTAGTAACAAGTAAAATATAGATTGCTATGAGACTATTAAAGAATCTGACTCTTGTCTTTTTATCCATAGGCGCCCTGATGTCCTGCGACGGCATGGATGCCACCTATAAAGAATTTATTGAAGACGGACCTATCGTGTATATTGGAAAGGTGGACTCATTGAAAGCATACGCCGGACGCAACCGCGTGATGCTCGAATGGCAGAAACTGCTCGACCCCCGTGCTAAAACGGCTAAGATATTCTGGGAAAACAGAACCAAATCTACGGAGATAGAACTGACGGACAAGACTTCACTTACGCAGTTTGTGGTGGAAGACCTTGCCGAAGGGTCGTATGTGTTTGAAGTGGGCACGTATGATGTCCACGGTAACTCTTCTATCCTGTCCGAAGTGCCGGCAACAGTGTATGGCGAAGTCTACGAACGGCTGTTGTTCACCACCAAAGTAAAGACGGCTACCGTGAAGAACGGCGTGTTGACTGTCACGTTTGCAGCTTCGCTGGAGAAGACTTTCTTTGGCTCCGAAATTACCTATGCCAGTACCGGAGGTGGAACTAAAACGGTGGTTCTGCAAGCGCCTGCAACACAAATCAAGATAGACGACTTTGCAGGCGGGCACATCACTTACCGTTCTATTTATCTGCCGGAAGAAACTGCAATAGACTACTTCTATAGCGAGCCCGCCGAATGGGCTGTTGACTAGAAAAAGAGTCTTTATCGTTGCGGGGATTTATAAAAAATGAGCCTTGTATCCATGTGGTAATGACGAATACCAGAGAGGATACAAGGCTTTTTTCATAGGGGGAATGAAACAATCATCCCATTCCTGTTTCGGGTGTCCAGCTTTGCCGCTCTTTTTCTACATTGAGACGTTTTTGTGATTTATTGGGATGTTTGTCTTATCCGCATGTTGTCGGAACCCCTACTTTTGCTTGCGTTGAACATCGCAAATAATAAAACTGATTATATATGATAAAACAATTCTTTCTTATAGGAACCACTTTATTATTATCCTTTCAAGTGCTGTGGGCACAATGGAAACCGGCAGGCGATAAAATCAAAACTGCTTGGGCGGAAGAGATAGATGTCGATAATGTATTGCCGGAATATCCGCGTCCCATCATGGAACGCCCGGAATGGTCTAATCTGAATGGCTTGTGGAATTATGCCGTTTTGCCTTTAGGGAAATCGCTTCCTACTTCTTTCGATGGCAAGATACTGGTTCCTTTCGCTATTGAGTCTTCCCTCTCGGGGGTTGGAAAGATGTTGGGAGAGGACAAGGAGTTATGGTATCAACGTGATTTCAGCATCCCTTCAAAGTGGAAAGGGAAAAAGGTCCTGCTCCATTTCGGAGCTGTAGACTGGAAGGCTGAAGTGTGGGTGAACAACATAAAAGTGGGCGAACACACAGGAGGATTCACTCCGTTTACCTTTGATATAACACCGGCTTTGGGCAACTCGAAGAACACCCTGGTGGTGAAAGTCTGGGACCCGACGGATAAAGGACCCCAGCCCCGGGGAAAGCAGGTGAGCCAGCCACGCGGCATCTGGTACACTCCGGTGAGTGGCATCTGGCAGACAGTGTGGTTGGAACCTGTAGCCCGGCATTATATAACTAACATACGGACAACACCTGATATAGATAGAAACAACGTTAAGGTAAAGATTGAGACAGATAACAATAGGTATTCGGATAAATTTGAGGTAAAGGTGTTTGAAGGAGAGCATCTGGTGGCTATGGGAACATCCATCAACGGGTTGCCCGTTGAAGTTCCCATGCCGGCCGATGCGAAACTCTGGTCGCCCGACGAGCCGTTTCTCTATCGGATGGAAGTCTCTTTGCTTGCCGGAGGAAAGCCGGTGGACTGCGTGAAGAGCTACATGGCGATGCGTAAGTACTCGGTGAAAAGGGATGGGAAAGGCATTGTCCGTTTGCAATTGAATAATAAAGATTTGTTCCAGTTCGGCCCTCTAGACCAAGGTTGGTGGCCGGATGGGCTCTATACGGCTCCTACGGACGAAGCACTGCGCTATGATATTAAGAAAACAAAGGATTTCGGTTTCAATATGATTCGCAAACATATAAAGGTGGAACCTGCCCGCTGGTACACCCACTGCGACCGGATGGGGGTAATCGTATGGCAGGATATGCCTAGCGGCGATAAGAACCCGGAATGGCAGAACCGGAAGTACTTTGAAGGAACAGAACTGAAACGTTCTCCCGAGTCGGAAGCCACTTACCGCAAAGAATGGAAAGAAATTATTGATTGCCTCTATTCTTATCCCTGCATCGGCACTTGGATACCTTTTAACGAAGCGTGGGGACAGTTTAAGACGCGTGAGATTGCGGAGTGGACCAAGCAGTATGACCCCACGCGTTTAGTAAACCCCGCAAGTGGCGGTAACCACTATACTTGCGGGGATATGCTCGACCTGCATAATTATCCCGGTCCTAAAATGTATCTGTATGATGCGCAACGGGCTACGGTATTAGGAGAATATGGCGGCATCGGCTTAGTATTGAAGAACCATCTCTGGGAACCGAAGAGAAACTGGGGATATATACAGTTCAATACATCGGCAGAAGCCACGGCAGAATATCTGAAGTATGCTAAAATGCTGAGGAAAATGATTGACCGGGGGTTCTCCGCAGCAGTCTATACACAAACGACGGACGTGGAAGTGGAAGTGAATGGGCTGATGACTTATGACCGTAAAGTGATTAAACTGGACGAAGCTGCTTTGAAGAAGATAAACGGAGAAATTTGCAATTCATTGAAATAACAAACATAAAAAGTACATATTTACCATGAAAAGAATATTCATTTTGGCTTTTACCCTTCTCACGGTTTTCTCTAGTGCAGAAGCAAAGGATAAGAAAGGACAAGACCGTGCACTGATAGACAAGGTTGCCATGTGGCAAGTGAATCATCAGCCGCAAGTGAAACATCATGATTTGGCATGGACCAATGGCGTTTTGTTCCGCGGTATGGTGGAGTGGGCGGATTACACACAAGACTCCCGTTACTATGATTTCCTGATGAAGATTGGGAAGAAACATCGGTGGGGATTCCTGAAACGGCTTTATCATGCAGATGATCTGGTTATAGCGCAAATGTACATCCGCATGTATGAGAAGTTTCGCGACCCGGCAATGATTGGACCTGTCATAGCCCGTGTAGATTCTATTGTGGCTAACCCTTCGAAGGCGCGTCTGTGGCTGGGGGCTAAGAACTGGTCGGAACGGTGGTCGTGGTGCGACGCTTTGTTTATGGCTCCTCCGGTGTATGGCCAACTGAACAAACTTTATCCGCAAAAGAACTACTTGGCTTTTATGGACTGTGAGTTTAAAGAAGCAACAGACTCTTTATATGATACGGACGCTAAACTGTATTACCGCGATAGGAGGTACATTCCCAAAAGGGAAAAGAATGGCGAGAAAGTATTCTGGGGAAGAGGAAACGGATGGGTGTTTGCAGGTCTACCTTTATTATTGCAAACCTTGCCCAAAGACCATCCTACGTATAACTACTACCTGAATATCTATAAGGAAATGGCTTCGGCGGTGATTAAGTGCCAGGATAAAGATGGCTCCTGGCATGCCAGCATGCTTGATGCCGGTTCATACCCCTCTCCTGAAAATAGTGCTTCCGGATTCTTTGTCTACGGCTTGGGGTGGGGTGTCAATCAAGGTATCCTGAAAGATAAGAAATATAAGAAAGCTGCCCGGAAAGGCTGGAAAGCACTGAAGAGTTATGTCCACGAGGATGGCATGCTCGGATATGTTCAACCGGTAAGTGCCGCTCCCGAGCAGGTGACACAAGACATGACTGAAGTGTATGGTGTGGGAGCATTCTTAATGGCGGGGATTGAGATGCTGAAAATGAAATAGTCTTTTTATTAATTACTAAACTTATACCAAATGAAAAAACATCTCTTTATGAAAGCAAAAGCCGCATGGCTGTTCGCTTTGTTATTATTTGCCGTTCAGTCGTTTGCCCAACAAAAGGCGACAGTGAAAGGTCAAATAGTTGACGAACGCAATGAACCCGTAATAGGGGCTAATATAATGGAAAAAGGAACCACGAACGGAATTATCTCCGATATGGACGGGTTCTTTACTTTAAACGTTTCTTCGGGAGCCACTCTAGTCATATCGTACATCGGATTTGTTCAGCAAGAAATCCCGGTTAAAGATAAAAGAGATTTTAAGATCTGTCTGGTTGAGGACTCCGAAACGTTGAACGAAGTAGTGGTGATTGGTTATGGTAGCGCCCGCAAGCGGGACCTGACAGGCGCGGTAATGCAGGTAAAGTCTGCGCAGTTGGAGAATGAAAGCCCTTCTTCTATGCAGGATTTGTTAAGAGCGAATGTCCCGGGATTAAGTGTGGGATTCAGTGCCGGACCCAAACCGGGCGGAAGCCTTTTAATCAGAGGAAAGAATTCAATCAATGCAGGAACAGATCCGTTGATTGTGCTCGATGGAGTGATATATCCGGGAGATTTGGCTGATATTAACCCCAATGACATTGAACAGATCGACGTGCTGAAAGATGCTAGTTCGGCTGCTATTTATGGCGCCCGTTCCGCCAGTGGAGTTATTATCATTACAACTAAGATGGGTAAGAGTGAAAAGCCCACTATCAGTTTCGATGCTTCTATCGGTTTTGCTACGCAGGCGACGGTCCCGGAAGTATATCAGGGAGATGAGTTTACGGCTTGGAGAACTGACGTGTTTAATAGTGCTAATCCCACTCATAAACCTTATGAGTTTAATGACCCGCGTAAGTTGCCCGCTGATATTTCTGTTGAAGATTGGATGCAATACGATAATTCTACCGGAGATCCGGTAGAAACCTGGTTGCGTAGAATTGGGTTTAAGAATCTGGAAATACAAAACTATTTGGCTGGTAAGTCTGTAGACTGGGCTGATATGGTATTCCAGAATGGTCTGCGTCAGGATTATAATGCAAGCATTTCAGGAAAGACAAAAGGAGTGAACTATTATTGGTCTATGGGATGGACGGATAATGAAGGTATCATCGTGAACAATGGATACAAGTCATTTAAAACTCGTTTGAACTTGGATGCTAAGATAAGCAAGTTCCTCACGGTGGGATTGAATACTCAGTTTGTGCAGCGCGATGCGAGTGCTATCGGAGCGGATTGGGTTCAATTCCAGAAGTTAACCCCTTATGGAAGCCCCACCAACGAAGATGGAACAATGAAGCTGAATCCGGGAGATGATACATCGGCAAAACACCCTTTAATCGACTCCCATTATACGGATAAAAGGAATGTGATTAACAACCTGAATGCTAATATTTATGCCAAGGTATCATTGCCTTTTAATATCTCCTATCAGATGAATTTCTCTCCCCGATATGAGTGGGCTACGGATTACGTACATAAATCTTCGCAGCATCCCAGTTGGAAGGACTTTGGAGGATCGGCATCCCGCACTTTTAGAAATGATTTCTTGTGGCAACTGGATAACATCGTGAAGTGGAAACAGACTTTTGCGAAAGTACATGATTTGGATTTCACTTTCTTGTTTAATGCAGAAAAGTTCCAAAGATGGAGCGACGACATGAATAACGAAGGCTTTGATCCGAATGATGATTTAGGCTACCATTATATGAAAGGCGGAATATTGCCAACCATTAGTAGTAATGATGAGTATAGAACCGGTGATGCATTGATGGCGCGTTTATTCTACTCCTATGAGAATCGTTATATGATTACCGGTACGGTTCGAAGAGATGGTTATTCTGCTTTCGGACAGAAAAATCCTCGCGCTGTGTTCCCGTCAGTAGCCGCAGGTTGGGTATTCTCTGACGAATCTTTTATGAAAAAGCTTTCTTGGTTGGACTATGGTAAGTTAAGACTCTCCTGGGGATTGAATGGTAATAGAGACATTGGCGTATACAGAGCCCTCGCCAGAATGGGGAATAGCAAATACATGTATGTAAGTCCGGATGGGAAGGTCTATAATGGTTCTTATCTATATGTAAACTCTTTGGCAAACAAGGATTTGAAATGGGAGAGAACTGCTTCTTTCAACTTCGGACTGGACTTCTCTATATTCAACGAGCGTTTGAAAGGAAACATCGATATTTATAAGGCTAATACTAAAGATCTTCTAATAGAACGCACATTGCCCGATTTGATAGGGTTTAGTTCTGTTATGTCCAACATGGGCGAAATTCAGAATAAAGGTATTGAGTTGAGCCTGACATCGAAGAATATCGAGAATAAGAACTTAACGTGGAGTTCTACGTTCAACTTCACTTTAAATAGGAATAAGATCGTCCATTTGTATGGGGATATGGTGGATGTTCTGGATGAGAACGGAAAAGTAATAGGACAGAAGGAGGTTGATGATATTAAAAACAAATGGTTTATTGGCAAGTCCTTAGATGAGATATGGGGATTGGAAGTCATAGGGGTTTGGCAACAGGATGAGGCGGAAGAAGCGAAAAAGTATGGCGTAGCCCCCGGTGACTTCAAATTGAGGGATGTTGACGGGGATGGTGAATATACCGATGAAGACAAAGTGTTCCAAGGTACTACCAGTCCTAAGTTCACCTGGACATTGCGCAATGACTTTAAGATATATAAGAATATAGATGTTTCTTTCATGTTATATTCCCTTTGGGGGCATAAAGGCACGTATGATGTAGCTAAGCATAGTGGGACTACAGTATATAATGACAGGCAGAATGCTTATAAATTGCCTTATTGGACTCCGGAAAACCCGACAAATAAATGGGCAAGAATTGATTCGAGCACAGGGGGAAACTCTTTCTCTGTATATAGAAAGAAATCATTTATTCGTCTGGACAATATATCTGTTGGATACACTGTGCCGACACGCTGGATTACTAAGTGGGGATTAGGTTCCTTAAGGGTATATGCGAATGTTAGAAATGTGGCGGTGTGGGCTCCTGACTTTAAACTCTGGGACCCGGAAAATAGCAGCCCTACTCCCCGTACTTATACTTTTGGTATTAATGTGACTATGTAATTAACTTTTAAGAATCAATGTTATGAACAATATTAGTAGATTAGTGATAACAGGGACCCTTACAATAGTTTTTTCAGGTTGTAGTGATAGTTGGTTAGATCCTAAGCCCCTTTCATTCTATTCTCCTGAGAATACTCTTGTAGATGCTAAAGGCATGTGGGCCGCCCTTGGGACCTGCGAGAAAAGAATTAAAGCTGAATTTTATGGAGATGGTCCCGCTATTATTACGGAACATATTTTCTCTGAGGTGGCAGTTGAAGGTACTACAGATAAAACGAGTGTGGCACAGGATTTGAACGCGGTTATTACACCTGATAAAAATCTGAATAGCCCTAATGCCAATAGAGTAGGCTGGTATTGGAATGAGGCGTATGATAATATCAGGTATGCCAATACAGTCATTACGCGTATTGACGAGGCAACTTATTCTTCCCAGCAGGAGAGGAATGAAATTCTGGCGACAGCTTACTTTTTCAGATCTTATCATTATTACCGTTTGATAAATCAATTTGGTGATGTGCCCTTATTATTGAAAGAGTTTACAGAAGCAAAGCTGGATTTCTATACTACGAAACGTGAAGTCATTTTAAACAAGATGATAGAAGATATGAGGTTTGCTTGCCAGTGGATGCCCGAGGTGGTGGATAGAGGAAAAGCTCCCCGTGCGGCAGGGTATCATTTATTAGCGAAATTGTGTTTGGCTGCCGGGCTGTTTGATGAAGCTATTGATGCCGCTACCGCCGTGATAGATGATCCGCGCTATGAATTGATGAAAAATAGATTTGGTGCTGAGAAAGCGGATGCTACGAAGAATGTGATTTGGGACTTGCACCGTCCGGAAAATAAGGCATTAGCTGAGAATAAAGAAACTATTTTGTTGGTTATCGACAGGTATTTGGTGGAAGGAAGCCAAGGCGATGGAATCAGGACGATGAGAAATGCCGTCCCTTATTATGGTAATACAAAAAATGCTATCTTAACCCCTGACGGAAAACAAGGAATAACAGATAAAAAGGACCCTGCCGGAACAGTGAAGATTTCGTTAGTTAAGAAGTATGGACGTGGAATCGGACGTTGCCGGGGGACTGCCTACTCTACCCAATATATTTGGGATGATCCGAATGATTTGCGTCATGCAAAAGGCAATTGGATGAATATGGAAGATTTGGTGTATAATGAACCAAAGTTAAACGGAACCAATAAATACTATGGTAAGCCTTTGCAGCTTTATGGAGAGAGGAATCAGTTGCTGTGTAAAGATACGATTCGTAGCTGGTATGGTTGGCCGCACTATAAATTGTTTGTGCCCGACCCGGATAGAGCGGAACAACCGGAAGGTGGAAATACAGATTGGTATGTCTACCGTTTGGCAGAGACTTATTTGCTGAGAGCCGAAGCTTATTGTTGGAAAGGAGATGCCGCAAGTTTGCAGAAAGCGGCGGATGACGTAAACGAAGTAAGAAACAGAGCCGGGGCGGCCGATTTGTTGGCTACGGATATGAATATCGGCACTATCCTGGATGAGCGTGCCAGAGAATTATATTATGAAGAACCGAGAAAAACGGAGCTGACTCGCATTGCATATTTGTTTGCGCAGACCGGGAAACCTTCTTATACGGGTAAGGTATATAGGATGGACAACTTCTCAGAAGATAATTTCTTTTATGACAGAATAATGGAGTCTACAGATTTCTATAATAAAGGAGTTAAGACTATTTCCAATGTGGAGTTTACTATGAGTCCCTATCATGTGTTATGGCCTGTTCCCGCTTCTACGATTAATTCTAATACCAAAGGACATATTAATCAGAATAAGGGTTATTCGGGAGCAGAGAATAATATTCCTCCTCTGGAAACAACTGAAGGCAATTAAATTTATGAATTATAAAAAATCTCAGTAGCTTTAGAGTGATTTGAGGTTACTGGGATTTTGATAATAAAACCTGTTTATGAAAATGAATAATAGAAAGAGTGCAGTATTGTTGCTTTTCTTAGCATTATCTTTTTCCGTTAACGGAGACAATGCTTTTGCCCGGAAAAGCAGGGACCGTGAATATTGGGTAAAGACAATGATTAAGATTATTGATCCGCTCTATACCAATCTGAGTCAAAATACACTAAGAAAGAACATGCCTGTTGAAACCTTCGACGGATTGAACAACGGCAATACAAGAAAGCATGTTACACATCTCGAAGCCTTGGGGCGTTCGTTTAACGGTATCTCGGCCTGGCTGAATCTTCCTCCGGACGATACAAAAGAAGGAAAACTTCGTGCTAAGTACACAGACCTGGTGGTAAAGTCAATAGCTAATGCCGTGAATCCGGAGTCTCCCGACTATATGCGTTTCGATGGCCCCGGCGGGCAGCCTTTGGTAGATGCTGCCTTTTTCGCACAGGGATTGATTCGTTCGAAAGACCAGATATGGCCTAAGTTGGATAAAACCACTCAAGAGAGGATTATTAAAGAGTTGAAGGCATCGCGTAAGATTAAGGCATCCGAGTCCAATTGGTTGATGTTCTCTGCTACAATCGAGGCGGCATTGCTGCAATTTACAGGTGAATGCGAACTGGAACCTATCCATTATGCTCTGAAAAGGCATAAAGAGTGGTATAAAGGCGATGGCTGGTATGGCGACGGCCGTAACTTCCATTTGGATTATTACAATAGCTATGTTATCCAGCCTATGTTGATAGATGTGCTGGCGGTCATGAAAGAGCATGGAATAGCAGGGGCGGATTTTTATGATGTACAGCTACAGCGCCTTATTCGTTACGCCGACCAGCAAGAGAAGTTGATTTCTCCCGAAGGAACCTATCCGGTGTTGGGAAGGTCTATGGGGTATCGTTTTGGAGCTTTTCAGGTTTTGTCGCAAGTCTCTTGGATGAAGCTGTTGCCCGAACACATAAAGCCTGCCCAGGTTCGTTGCGCATTGACCAAAGTAATGAAGAACCAGTTGACGAAAGATACTTTTGATAAAGATGGATGGTTGAACCTGGGGTTCTGTGGTCACCAACCGGAGATTGCAGACAGGTACGTATCGACAGGAAGTAACTACTTGTGTACCTTTATTTTCTTACCTTTGGGGCTGCAACCGGATGATGAGTTCTGGACTGCCAAACCGGAGAAATGGTCTTCGGTGAAGATATGGAGTGGCAGTCGCGATATAAGGAAAGACGGTTCTATAAGGAATTAGAATTAAAGAAGAAGTTGAAATAATAAATCTAGTATCCAATGAAACATCAGGCAAAATGGTTTGCTTTATTATTGATTGCAGTTCTCGCATTGTCAGGGTGCAAGTCGCAGAAGAGCATAAGATTGGTTCTGTTGCCGGATATACAAACCTATTCACGGCTTTATCCGAATATCTTGAAAGCGCAGACTCAGTGGGTGGTTGAGCATGCCGACAGTATTGATTTCGTCTTGCAGCACGGCGATATGACCGACCATAACATTGATAAGGAATGGAAGGAAGCTGCCGGCGCTTTAACTATGATGGACGGCAAGCTCCCTTATGCCTTTGTGATGGGCAATCATGATTTGGGTAAAAACTCAAATAAGAGAGACTCGGAACTATTCAATCGTTATTTCCCTTACGAGAAATATAGCCAGACAAAGAACTTTGGAGGCGCCTTTGAAGTGGGGAAGATGGATAATGTGTGGTATACCTTCAAAGCAGGCGGATTGAAATGGTTAATTCTCTGTCTGGAGTTTGGACCCCGCAATAGTGTGCTGCATTGGGCGGGAGAAGTGGTGAAGAAGCATCCGAGTCACAAAGTGATTATCAATACACATGCTTACATGTACTCAGACGATACACGTATGGGCGAAGGTGACCGCTGGTTGCCCCAAAAGTATGGATTAGGGAAAGACACCGGAGACAATGCCGTGAACAATGGAGAACAAATGTGGGATAAATTAGTGAGTAAATACTCCAATATCTTATTTGTCTTCAGCGGGCATGTTCTAAACAGTGGCGTTGGAACACTGGTTAGTACAGGCGAACACGGCAACAAGGTATATCAGATGTTGGCTAATTTTCAAGATGGAGTGAAAGGAACCAACGGGGGACAAACGGGTTTTCTGCGTATCGTAGATATAGACGTTCAAAAGAAACGGGTGAGTGTGGAGACTTATTCGCCTTATTTGAAAGAGTATAGGACCGACAAAAGAAATAAATTCTCTTTTGAAGAAGTCGATTTCAAGTAAAGGGAGGGATAACGATGAATCACGTCCAACCATTCTGTTGTATTATCAGTGCATTTGCCTTAGTGACTTCTGCTCATGTTTATGGGCAGAAGAATGGCAAAATGAATGTCCTGTTTATCGTAGCCGATGATATGCGGTCGGAGCTAGGTTGCTATGGAGTGGAAGATGTTATCACCCCTCATGTAGATAAGTTGGCGGAGCAGGCTACGGTTTTCCTCAATGCTTATTGTAACATTCCTGTAAGCGGTGCTTCCCGGGCGAGCCTGTTTACAGGGATGTATCCGCAGTATTCGAAGCGCTTTACGGCTTTTGATGCAAGTGCCGAAAAAGATTGTCCGCAGGCAGTCGTCCTGCCGGAGTGCTTTAAGAATAATGGATATTATGTCGTTTCCAACGGAAAAGTGTTCCACAATATAACAGACCATGCCCATAGCTGGTCGGAAGCTCCTTGGCGGGTACATCCGGACGGATACGGCAAAGACTGGGCTGAATATAATAAATGGGAGTTGTGGCAGAACGATGAATCGGCCCGTTACATTCATCCTAAGACTTTGCGGGGACCCTTTTGTGAGTCGGCGGACGTCTCGGATACCACATATATTGACGGGCGCGTGGCACAAAAGACAATCGCTGACTTGCGGCGATTGAAAGGTAAGAAAGAGCCTTTCTTCCTGGCTTGTGGCTTTTGGAAGCCTCATTTGCCTTTTAATGCTCCCAAGAAGTATTGGGATTTGTATCAGCGCGAAGCAATTCCGTTGGCTGCGAATCCTTATCGCCCGAAAAGACTGCCTAAACAAGTGTCTTCTTCGGGTGAGATACGTGGCTATGGAAAGTTTACAGCTTTCAAGGACGAGGCTTTCCAGCGGGAGGCGAAGCATGGATATTATGCTTGTGTAAGCTATATTGATGCACAAATAGGTCTGGTACTGGATGAATTGGAGCGTCTTGGATTGGCAGAGAACACCATTGTTGTGATTCTGGGCGATCATGGATGGCATTTAGGAGAGCATGGCTTCTGGGGGAAACATAACCTGATGAATCATGCAACGCGTGCTCCGTTGATTGTCAAAGTGCCTCATTGTAAAGGGGGGAAGGCTACGGGAATTGTAGAATTTGTAGACATCTACTCTTCTTTGTGCGAACTCTGTGGAATATCTCTGCCCGAAGAGCAATTGCAAGGCAAGAGTTTTGTTCCCATTCTCAAGGATAGTAAGAAGAAGATTAAAGAATACGCTTTTATCCAGTGGAATGGAGGGTATAACATCGTATCGGAGCGATACAGCACTACGACGTGGCTGAAAGGAGATTCAGTAGTTGCCCGGATGATGTTTGACCGCCGTCATGATGCAGCAGAAAATCAGAACAGAGCGGATGACCTTTCCTTGACCCGGGAAATAGAAAGGCAAGAAGCAGAGATTATAAGTAGAAAGAAACAGTTAGAAAAATAAACTATTAATCAATTGATATGAAGTATAATATGAGAAAAGGTTCATCTATCATCGTGTCTCTTTTGCTGGGGGCGGCGTGTGGTTGTTCAGCTCCCAAGAGTGAAATGGGTGTCCTCGTCAACAACAGTTTGCACACAGCTACTATACAGTCGAAGTTAATGGCGGAAAGTCTTTTAGATAAAGAAGGCAAGCTTCCGCGTACTATCGGGAAAGACGGCAAACTGATGACTTCCGAATCGCGCTGGTGGACAAGCGGCTTCTTCCCCGGTGTTCTATGGTATTTGTACGAAGCAAGTGGAAATGATACATTGAAAGCATTTGCCGAGAACTTCACCAAGCGCGTAGAAAGGGAGCAGTATACGACTGACAATCACGATGTCGGTTTTATGTTGTATTGCAGTTTTGGTAATGGCGTGCGGCTGACGGGAAATGAAGAATATAAAAAGGTGTTGCTGCAAGGCTCCCGGTCATTGAGTACGCGTTTCCGTCCCCGGGTGGGCTGCATCCGTTCTTGGGATTGGAACAAGGCTGTATGGGAATATCCTGTCATTATTGATAATATGATGAATCTGGAGATGTTGATGTGGGCTTCTAAGAACTCTGGTAATCCGAAGTTTGCCGAGATTGCCCAATCACATGCAGATGTAACAATGAAGCATCATTTCCGGCCGGATTATAGCAGTTATCATGTGGTTTCCTATGATACGATTTCCGGTCAGCCGGAAAAGAAGAACACCTGCCAGGGCTATTCCCACGAATCTTCGTGGGCACGCGGACAGGGCTGGGCGCTCTATGGATATACTATGATGTATCGTGAAACCAAACAAGAGAAATACTTGCAACATGCCATTAACATCGCTAAATTTATAATGAATCATCCGCGCTTGCCTGAGGATAAGATTCCTTATTGGGACTTTGATGCTCCCGATATTCCCAATGAGTTGCGCGATGCTTCTGCTGGTTCGCTCATTGCTTCTGCTTTGATTGAGCTGAGCCAATATACCGAAGGAGAACTCTCCAAGCAATGTTTATCCGTTGCCGAGACACAACTGAAAACGCTCTCTTCACCCGAATACCTCGCTGAGCCGGGCACAAACTGTAATTTCATTCTGAAACATTCGGTTGGCAACAAGCCGGGCAAAGGGGAGGTGGACGTGCCTTTGACGTATGCCGATTACTATTACGTCGAAGCTTTGGTTCGTTATAAGAGAGATATTCTGAAAGAAAAGATGAACTAATAAACTCTTCCGGGATGATGCTGAAACTGTTTTTGGGAATAATGATGCTTCTTGGTTCGATGGTGGCGAACGGACAAGAGCGTGAAGAGTATTACACCAACCCTATATTACCTTCGGGAGCCGATCCCTGGGTGACGAAGCACGAAGGTTGGTACTACTATTGTTGTGGTATGCAGGGAGGCATCGGAGTATCTCGCTCTCGCGACCTGCACAAGATAAATCCTCCCGTACGTGTATGGAAAGCGCCACGCAAAGGTGCATGGAACTCGTCTTGTATCTGGGCGCCGGAGATTCATTTCTGGAAAGGCAAATGGTATATTTACTATGCGGCGGGATATAGCGGTCCTCCTTTTATCCACCAGAAAGCGGGCGTGCTGGAGTCTGTAACTTCCGATGCGATGGGCGAGTATGTAGATAAAGGCATGCTGTTTACCGGCGACGTATGGGGAGACTGGAAAACCAACCGCTGGGCGATTGACATGACTTTATTGGAACATAAAGGACAATTATATGCCATTTGGTCCGGCTGGGAAACGGCTGAGCCGACAGATAAGACCCGGCAACACCTGTACATTGCCAAAATGGAGAATCCCTGGACTATCTCTTCAGCCAGAGTGAAGATTTCTTCTCCCGACCGTGATTATGAGCAGGGAGAACTGCCGTTGAACGAAGGACCGCAAATATTAAAACATGGAAAGGATGTATTCATCGTCTATTCTTGCGGACAATCGTGGCTGGATACTTATAAACTGTCTTACCTCCGGCTGAAAGACCGCGATGCTGACTTATTGAAACCCGGGAGTTGGATTAAGAGCGAAAAGCCCGTGTTTGAAGGAACAGAAGAAGTACTGGGTGTAGGCCATGCCAGCTTTACGACTTCTCCCGACGATAAAGAACACTACCTCTATTATCATACAAAAAGAGAAAAAACACCCGGCTGGAAACGTGATGTCCGCTTGCAGAAGTTTACGTTCGATGCTTCGGGCGCTCCGTATTTCGGTAAGCCGGCGTCTGTGAATGAAAAACTGCCCTTGCCTTCGGGAACCGTTCGTCCTGCACAAGTCAAACCTCTGGCAGAGCTGGAGAGAGACTTTACGCAACTATCTCCATCGGCGCGTCCCTATACTTATTGGTTCTGGATGAACGGCAACATAACGAAAGAAGGAATCACCGCAGACCTGGAAGCGATGCACCGTATCGGCATAGGAGGTGTCTTTAATCTCGAAGGAGGCACAGGGATTCCTAAAGGTCCCGTAACTTATCTAAGCCCGGAGTGGTCGGAGCTGAAAGCCCACGCTATAAAAGAAGCTGCCCGCCTGGGAATTGATTACGTAATGCATAACTGCCCGGGCTGGTCCTCGAGCGGCGGTCCTTGGATTACTCCTGAATATTCGATGCAGCGGCTCACCTGGAGCGAAATAGAAGTTAGGGGAGGCATGCAAGTGGATACCTTATTGCCCCAGCCTACTACGGAGTTGGGATATTACAAGGATGTAGCCGTACTCGCTTTCCCTTCGTTTAAGAACGGCAAACCGGTGGGCTTCTCTGATTGGCAACTCTTGAATAACAGCGTCTTCAACCATAAAGGACTCATCGACATCCGGGACTACGATAAAGAACAGGTTATCGATCCGGAAGATATTATTGATTTGACCAGGCAGGTGGATTCCCGGGGAAACCTGCAATGGAAAGCACCTGCGGGAAACTGGATTGTTATCCGCTTGGGGCACACCTCTACCGGTAGGAAGAACTGTGCAGCCCCTGACACAGGTGTGGGACTCGAATGCGATAAGTTCAGCAAGCAAGCTATCCGTCTTCATTTTAATAAAATGATGGACTTGCTCTATCCCCTCATCAAGCCCTATGTGCATCAGATTCAGATTGGACTCGAGATTGATAGTTGGGAGGTAGGCATGCAGAACTGGACTGCGGGATTCGAAGATGAATTCTGTGAAAGAGCCGGGTATGACTTAATCAAGTATCTGCCTGCAATGACCGGCAAAGTCGTAGGAAGCAAGGAGCTGACAGAACGTTTCCTCTGGGACATCCGTCGCGTACAGGCCGATTTGCTGGCTGATAATTATTATGGTGAGTTCCGCACTTTGTGCAATCAATACGGATTGGTATCTTATTGCGAACCTTATGACCGCGGTCCGATGGAAGAATTGCAGATTGGCTCGCGCGTAGATGGAGTGATGGGAGAGTTCTGGAACGGGCTATCCGCTATTTTCCAAAATAATCTGATGATGCGGCGAACTACTAAATTGGCATCTTCTATTGCGCACATCAACGGACAGAGAATAGTAGGCGCCGAAGCTTACACCTCGGAACCGGAATCGGGAAGATGGCAAGAATACCCGTTTACACTCAAAGCGGTTGGCGATAAGGCATTCACGGAAGGAATTAACCGGATGGTAGTGCATCGTTACGCTATGCAACCCCATCCCGATGCCGCTCCTGCTATGACGCTGGGACCGTGGGGCGTACACTTTGATAGGACTAACACCTGGTGGGAGCCGGGGCGCGCCTGGATGGATTACCTGAACCGTTGCCAGACAGCGTTGCAAGAAGGGCTCTTCGTAGCCGATTTGGCTTACTTTACAGGCGATAATATTGTAGGATATACCAAAGTCCATCGCAAAGACCTGACTCCTGTTCCGCCCGAGGGATACGACTACGACCTGATAAATACGGAGACATTGCTGCATAAAGCTTGGATGGAGCACGGACGTTTGAGGCTTCCGGATGGAATGAGCTACCGGGTGCTGGTTCTGCAAGAGCAGTCGCATATTACATTAAGCTTATTGCGCAAACTTCGGAGCATGGCAGAAGAAGGGCTGGTCGTTGTCGGCGCACGCCCCCGGCAGACGGTGGGACTACAATCTCACTCTATTGCCGACGAAGAAGCTTTCGAAAAGCTGTGTGACGAATTATGGGGAAAGAACCCCGATGCAGGCATAGACCATGTCATAGGAAAAGGAAGACTTGTCTGGCAGACGTCCCTCGACCTGGAGCAAGTGTTGAAACAGATTCAACTCGGACCGGATTTTGAAGTGGTATCCAACCCTGGCAGTGCCCCCATACGCTACATCCACCGGCAGATAGGAGAGGCGGACGCTTACTTTGTGTCCAATCAGCGAAGAACTTCGGAAGAGGTAATATGCAACTTCCGTATAAAAGGAAAGACGCCGGAGTTCTGGAATCCCCTGACGGGCGAAAGATTGCCTGCTGTGATATATCGAATGAATGAAGAGACCGTCTCGGTTCCTATCCGTTTAGACGAATACGGTTCCGTATTTGTAGTCTTCCGTTCCGTCCTCCCGGGGCAAGCCGCTATTCAGTCTATCCATAGAAATGAAGATTGCCTGGTAGATGTTTCCACCACGTCCGCCAGCCAACACAATAGAGCGATGTATCCTGACGTGAAAGATAATTTCTCCATAGCATTCTGGGTGAAGCCGGAATCGGACGCTATGTTGAATACAGATAACCCGATGGGATATATCCCCAATCCCTGGACAGAGTATTATGCGATTTATCCTTCATGCGGCGGGCAGCTCTATGGTGCAGGACATGCCACCTGTGGGTTGGCGATAGGGCGGAATGGAGTTGCCGTTTGGGAGAATGAGAAAGGCTATCCGGAGTTCACGATGGCGGTGGAGAAACCCATTTCCGGTTGGAACCACATCTGCCTGGTATACGAAGATGGAGCTCCCTCTGTCTACATAAACGGTGAACGTGTGGCTTATAAAACGAGATCTCTGCCAACCGTCCATCCGGGGCTGAACCCCACTAACCTGAGAGAAGGCGCCTCCTATTATAATGGCGATATGTCTTCTCCCCTGTTGTTCCGGAAAGCATTGACGGAGAAAGAGATTCGCCGGATGGTAGCCAAAGGCCCTGAAGAAGAAGCCGCTAAACGGATGCTGAACTGGATGCCTTATGACAGCTCGCAATCCTTATTAGCTTGGGACGAAGGCACGTATACATTCACTATGAACGACGGCAGCAAAAAGCAAGTGGAAGTAGAGAATGTGGGCAACCCTCTGAAGATAGATGAAAAGTGGGAAGTACGTTTCCCCGCAGGACTGGGAGCGCCGGAGAAGATTACCCTACCCAAATTGATTTCTCTACATCATCACGAAGATGAAGGAGTGAAATACTTCTCAGGCACTGCCACCTACACCACCCACTTTAGAGTAAAGCCGTCGATGCTCGCCGGAGGCAAAGTCGTCCTGCTCGATTTGGGCGCAGTCGAAGTGATGGCGGAAGTGATTGTCAACGGAGTGAATAAAGGCATTTTATGGTCTCGTCCTTATGTAGTGGACGTTACGGATGTGCTGAAACCGGGAGAAAACAGATTGGAAGTTAAAGTGACCAACCAATGGACGAACCGTTTGATTGGTGACGAACAATTGCCCGAAGAAAATGAATATGTGCCGGGAGGAGGCATCAATGGGATTGCGGCATTGAGCCGTGGCGCCATCCGCAAGTTGCCCGAGTGGTATAAGAAGGGAGAAGAGAAACCCGAAGGGCGCAGAGTGACCTTTGCTACCTGGAAGCATTACCGGAAGGATTCTCCACTGATAGAAGCAGGTCTGGTTGGTCCCGTCCGGCTGATTCCTGCAAAGAAAATAGTGTTGCCCATTTCAGGGAAAAAGCCCCGTTTGTAGGGCATTAAAAGCCGGCTTGTCAGTATTAACACCTGACAAGCCGGCTATTCATACCTGGCAAATCGTTTAATAATAGCCTTCAGGCGGGGTATGGATGCCCGGGAGAAGAGGGATGTTGCAGAGTGTTTCTGCAACAATCATGTTTTTGCCTTCTTTCTTGTGATTTAAGGATTTTCTTGATAACTTGCCGCCCTGCTTCTTCTAAAACACTAGATGCTATGAAACGAATGTCCATCAAATACTTTATGAACAGTAGCCCGGGACCGGACAGGAACATATCTTCGGTCGGCTTTGAAGAGATTCCTCCCAACACTTCCTACCCTACATTGAACCATTCGCCCGGTTATTATTTCAACCCGGACAAGGGGCGCATCCTCAAAGAATACCAACTGATATACATCACCGAAGGAGAAGGAGTGCTCGAAACGCGGAGCGGGGGAGCTTTCACTATCAAACGGGGGATGATTTTCGTTCTCTTTCCCGGAGAGTGGCATACGTATTACCCTAATTACAAGACAGGATGGAGCCACTATTGGATAGGCTTTTGCGGTCCTGACGTGGACCGTTGGATGGCAAACGGATATTGTTCAAAAGAGTCTCCCGTATTCAAGGTCGGCATCAACGACGAAATAGTCTCTCTGTTCAGGAAAGCCATCGACGTAGCCAATGAGGAGCAGAGCCTCTATCAGCAGGTGCTTAGCGGGCTGGTCACCTACCTGGTGGCATTGATGTGCAGCATTGATAAGAATCTCTGTGTAGAGAACGATGACTTCTCCTCTAAAATAGATTATGCTTGCGTGCTTATGCGCGAACTGATTGACCAGCCTGTCTCCATGCAGGAGATAGCGAAAAAGGCAGGTATGGGATATTCCCTCTTTCGCAAATTGTTTAAAGAGCGGATGTACTGCGCCCCGGTGCAATATTTCCAGAACCTGAGGATACAGAAAGCTATCGAACTGCTCACTACCACCACCATCCCTGTAAAAGAGATAGCCTACCGGCTGGACTTTGAATCCCCGGCTTACTTCTCCGCCCGCTTTAAAAAGCAAACAGGCAAGTCCCCCTTGGAATATCGGGAAGAATTCCGTATCAAATAACTATATCCTTCTGGCAAATATCGCAAGTCTTTCTTTTCTAAGATGCCTAAGTTTGTATCATCATCAATAAACAAACAATACTGTGATACAACAAAAGGTAAAAATAGGACTTCTCGGTGTCGGTCTCGACACATATTGGGGGCAATTCGAGGGACTTCTTCCCCGGCTGCTCGCCTATCAGGCTGAGATACGCACCGGCATGGAACAGGAAGGAGCCGAAGTAGTAGATGCAGGTATGGTAGATTCGCCGCTCCGGGCGGAGCAAAGTGCTTTGCTGCTCAAGCAGGCGGATGTAGAGTTAGTTTTCTTATTTATCGCTACCTACGCTCTTTCCTCCACCGTCCTGCCCATAGCGCGGCAGGTGGGAAAACCCGTTATCATGCTCAACGTGCAGCCCGCTCCTGCCATCGACTATCGCTACGTCAATTCCCTGGGCGACCGGGGACCGATGACGGGAGAATGGCTGGCACATTGCCAGGCGTGTTCCGTCCCCGAGTTCGCTAGCGTCTTCAATCGTGCCGGGCTCAGCTACGACATCATTACCGGATACTTGGCGGACACCTACGTGTGGCGGGAGATTGCCTCGTGGATAGATGCAGCGCGTGCTGTCCGCGGCATGCGGCTGAATCGTCTGGGCATCTTGGGACATTATTACTGCGGCATGCTGGACGTGTACACCGACCTCACCCGACAGAGCGCTGTCTTCGGCACTCACATCGAACTGCTGGAGATGTGTGAGCTCAAAGCTTACCGCGAAGAAGTCACCGGAGAAGAATTGAAAGCTAAGTTAAAGGAGTTTCAGGATAAATTTGAGGTCGATGCCGCTTGCGGGCGGGAGGAATTGGAGAGGGCGGCACTCACCTCCGTGGCGCTGGACAAGCTGGTGGACGCCCACCGATTGGGAGCGCTGGCCTACTACTACGAAGGCTTCCGCGGCAATGGCTACGAGAATTTGGTCACTTCCGTCATCGCAGGCAACACCTTGCTCACGGGCGCGGGCATTCCCGTTGCCGGAGAGTGCGAGGTGAAGAATGCACAGGCAATGAAGATACTGTCGCTGCTCAACGCCGGCGGTTCTTTCTCCGAGTTTTATGCCATGGATTTCGACGAAGATACGGTGATGCTGGGACACGACGGTCCCGCGCATTTTGCCATTGCCGAAGAGAAAGTGAAGCTGGTCCCCCTTCCCCTCTACCACGGCAAGCCCGGCAAAGGACTCTCCATCCAGATGAGTGTCCGCTCCGGCAAGGTCACTTTGCTCTCCGTGTGCGAAGGTCCGCAGGGAATTTTTCTGCTGGCGGCGGAAGGGGAAGCGGTGAAGGGCGGGACGCTGCACATCGGCAACACCAATAGCCGCTACCGTTTCTCCTGCGGTGTGCGCCGCTTCATCGAGCAGTGGAGCAAGGCGGGACCTTCGCATCATTGCGCCATAGGAGTGGGGCATAAGGTGGCGGAGCTGAAAAAAGTGGCATTCCTGCTGGGCATTCCCTTGGTGGTGGTCGACTGACGGAGGCGTATAAATATCCCGTTTGCTGGGCATATATATCCAGCATGCAGGACATAGATACTCAGCGTGCAGGGCATATATACCCTGCGTACGGGACATATATATCCAGCACGCAGGACATATATATCCAGCACGCAGGACATATATAGCCTGTAGACGGAAGAATAAGATACTGGTCTGCACCCATATAGAAGTAAACAAATTTGTAATCACTAAATAAGTTAAGAGTATGGATAGAAGGACTTTTCTGAAATCTGCTGGAATGAAAGGTACAGCAATGGTCGCGGCATCGGCAGTGGGTACGGAGATATTGAATGCGGCGGAAACTGCAAGCGTTGCCGGTGGAAACGGGGAGCAGAAGAATGTCTCCAAGCCTAAGCGCCTGCCCGAAGACCTGAACGAACTGGTAAAAGACACGTCTTTGCTGACCAAGCCCAAAGACCTGACTGTGGCTTGCTACACCTTCCCCAATTATCACCCCTCCGCCTTGCACGATAAGATTTACGGGCCGGGCTGGACGGAATATAACCTGGTGAGAAGCGCCCGCCCCTGGTTTGCGGGACATGCACAACCCCGCGGCCCTCTGCTGGGAGAACTGGACGAAAGCAAACCCGGCACATGGGAAAAGTATAACGAACTGTGTAAACAGAGCGGCATCGACGTCCTTATTTGGGATTGGTATTGGTATCGCAACGAACCCTGCCTGCACGAAGCTTTGGAGAACGGATTCCTGCGGGCTTCCAACAGCAAGGATGTGAAGTTTGCCTGCATGTGGACCAATCATCCCTGGTATGTGCTCTATCCCAGCCTGCTGCCCAATGGGTACAAAGCCTATCCGCCCAGTTTCCCCCGGCGGACGGCAGTCTGAAGGAGTGTTGGCAAAGCCTTTCTTATATCATCTCCCGCTATTGCCATTTGGAGAATTACTGGCGCATCGACGACAAACCGGTCTTGTGCATCTGGGACCCCAACCGCCTCGAGAAGAATATCGGAGTGGAAGGCGTCAAACAACTCTTTGCCGGGTTGACCGGGTTTGCCCGCAAGCTGGGGCATAAAGGATTGCATTTCCACTCCTCCGGTTTCTATTCTCCCCATTCAAAGGAGGTGGGCTACAACACTGCCGGGTCCTACAATCCCTTCACCTGGGTGGCGGACCACTACCAGCCCAAAGACATTGAACTCCCCGACTACGGTGTGGCTGCCGCAGACGTCGCCTTCAAGCTTTGGCCCCGGCACCACCAGGATTTCGACATCCCCTATCTGCCCTCCCTCTCGCCCGGATGGGACTCCACGCCCCGGTACATACCGCCCGTCGCCAGGCCCGACAAGCCTAACCGCGACGCATGGCCCAACTGCGTGATTCTCGACAACGAAAATCCGGCTTCGTTCAAAGCCCTCGTGCAGGCAGCCTTTGCCTATCTGAACAAGCACAAGGATGTTCCCCCCATCCTCACCATTGCTTGCTTCAACGAGTGGACCGAAGGGCACTACCTGCTGCCCGATAACCGCTTCGGCTACGGGATGCTCGATGCCCTTGCCGAAGCATTGGGCAAGCCGGATAATCATCACTTACACGGTTACTTCTGATAAACACTTTGTAGAACTTTAAAACAAGAAAAGAAAATGAAAACACATCTCCTGCGCCGTTTCGGCTATGTATTGTTCCTTCTGTTAGTCGTAAACACAGTGCCTGCCGACGCTCAGAAAAAGAGTAAAGAGAAAGTCTATCGTCTCCCCGACGACCTGGAAACACTGGCGGGCGATCCTGCCCTGCTCCAAAAGCCCGAAGGGCTGACCGTAGCTGCCTATGCTTTCCCCAACTACCATGCTTCGGCATTGCACAACAAGATATACTCCCCAGGCTGGACGGAATACAACCTCATCCGCAGCGCCCGCCCCTGGTTCCCGGGACATCAGCAGCCGCGCACTCCCTTGTTGGGCGAGCTGGACGAAAGCAAGCCTTCTACCTGGGAGACCTACAACAAACTCTGTAAGCAGAGCGGCATCGACGTCCTGATTTGGGATTGGTACTGGTATGACGGCAAACCCTGCCTGCACGAAGCATTGGAGAATGGTTTCCTCGAAGCTCGCAATTCCAAAGACGTCAAGTTCGCCTGCATGTGGACCAACCACCCCTGGTATGTTCTCTACCCCACGAAGCGCACTGATGGAGGCAACGCCTATCCTCCCAGCTTCGACGCCCCCGACTTCTCGAAGGAAGAATGCTGGAAGAGCCTTTCTTATATGATTGCCCGCTACTGCCATCTGGATAACTACTGGAGGATAGACGGAAAGCCCGTTATCTGCATCTGGGATGCCCGCCGGCTGGAGTCAAAGCTGGGAGTGACGGGCGTCAAACAACTCTTTGCCGAGCTTACCGACTATGCCCGTAAGCTGGGACATAAAGGACTGCATTTCCACGTCACCGGTTTCAGTTGCGGCAATATGAAAGAAGAAGGATACAGCACCGTAGGCTCCTACAATCCGATGGACTGGATTGCCGGTCGCTTCCAGCCGCAGGAAATAGAGCTTCCCGATTATGGAACGGTAGCCGCCGACGTGGCATTTAAGCTGTGGGACGAGCATCACGGGCAGTTTGACATCCCGTATATCCCCGCCGTAGCCCCCGGCTGGGATTCTACTCCGCGCTATATCGCCCCTGCAGCGCGTCCGGAGAAGCCTGACCGTAGCCAATGGCCCGGCTGCACTATCTTCAAGAATGAGAACCCCGCTTCGTTCAAAGCTTTTGTACGGTCCACGTATGTGTACCTGAACAAGCACCCCGAAGTGCCCCGTATTCTCACTATCGCCTGCTTCAACGAATGGTCCGAAGGACACTATCTCTTGCCTGACAACCGCTTCGGCTATGGCATGCTCGACGCATTGGCAGAAGCCCTGGGCAAGGAAGGCAACCATGCCAGGCATGGAAAATAACTTGTAAACCTTTAAATCGGAAAGCTTATGTTTACTATGATACACTTTATAGAAAGGAGCCGGCTACGGGTTCCTTGGAGGGCATACATCCTGCTGGTTGGCTTAGCTTGCTCTTTTCCGGCAGTAGTGTCTTCTGCTGCGGATGGCGTAACGGAGATTCAGCAAAGCAAAACAAAGAAGTTCAGAGGAAATGTAGTGGATGAAACGGGAGCCCCGGTGACGGGTGCTACTGTTCAGATACAGGGACGGGCAGGCGGCGTCATCACGGACGTGGATGGTAACTTTGCGATAGACGTAAGGGAGGCGGATGTCCTGCAAATCACTTTTATCGGGCTGGAGATGCAGTTGATTCCGGTGAAAGGGAAGTCTTCGATGAAGATTGTGATGAAGGAGTTGAAGGACGAACTGGATGAGGTCACGGTGGTGGCGTTTGCCAAACAGAAGAAGGAAAGCGTGATTGGGTCTATCCAGACCGTGAAGCCATCGGAGCTGAAAACTCCGAGTAGTAACCTGACCACTTCTTTGGCAGGGCGTATGGCGGGTGTCATTGCCTATCAACGTAGCGGGGAACCGGGAAAAGATAATGCCAACTTCTTTATCCGCGGAGTGACTACTTTCGGTTATAAGAAGGACCCTTTGATTCTGCTCGATAATGTAGAGGTCTCTTCGGATGACCTTGCCCGCGTGCAACCCGATGATATTGCCAGCTTTTCCGTCTTGAAAGATGCCACCTCCACTGCGTTGTATGGAGCACGTGGTGCAAACGGAGTGATACTGGTGACTACTAAAGAGGGAAAAGAGGGTAAAGCGCAAGTCTCCATTCGTGTGGAGAATTCCTTCTCCGCCCCGACAAAGATGATTGATATTGCCGACCCGATTACCTACATGGAGCTGAATAACGAAGCCGTTCTTACCCGCGACCCTCAAGGGGTTATTCCCTATCCGCAATCTAAAATAGCCAACACGCTCGACCCCAATAGAAATCCTTATGTTTATCCGACGGTGGACTGGATGAAGGAGATGTTCAAGGATTATACGGTCAACCAGCGGGTGAACTTCAATGTGAGGGGTGGCGGCAGTGTTGCCACCTACTATTTAGCCGGAACTTTTAGCAACGACACAGGGCTGCTGAAGAATGACGGGCTGAACAATTTCAATTCCAACATTAGCTTGAAGAAATATAATATCCTTTCCACCTTTAATATTCATTTGACAAAGACTACCGAAGTGAAGGTACGTTTCCAAGCAGACTTTGACGACTACCGCGGTCCTGTGGACGGAGGCAACATACTCTTTGACCATGCTATCCATGCAAGCCCGGTTGATTTCCCTAAATATTATGCTCCGGATTTGCAGAATCAGGGAGTGGGACATCCGCTTTTCGGTAATATGGAAGGAGCGGGGCACATCAACCCTTATGCAATCATGACGAGCGGATATAAGGATTATAGCCGTACTAATATCTCTGCCCAGGCGGAAATTGAACAGAATCTGGACTTCCTGATAAAGGGCTTGACGGTGCAGGGACATTTCAGTACCGTAAGACGTTCCTACTTTGATGTCTCCCGTTCTTATACTCCTTATTACTACAAGATAGGTTTTTATGATAAGGAATTGGATAACTACGTGTTGCAGGCACTTAACCCGGACCGGGGAACGGAGTATCTGGGGTATAGCGAAGGACCGAAAGACGTTTATACTCAAATCTATATGCAGGCTAAAGCCAGCTATGCCCGGCAGTTTGGCAAACATGACGTAGGAGCCTTGCTGGTGTATCAGAGAAAAGAAGAATTGCTGGGCAATGCCGGCAGTGTTATCAAGTCCTTGCCTAAAAGGAATCAAGGAATCTCCGGTCGTTTGTCTTATGGTTATGACAGCCGCTATTTCGGGGAGTTTAATTTCGGTTATAACGGCTCCGAACGTTTTGCAGAAAATGAAAGGTACGGCTTTTTCCCTTCCATAGGCGGAGCATGGTTGGTGTCGAATGAGGCATTCTGGAAACCTTTGGAGAAGGTGGCAAACAAGTTAAAACTAAAGATGACCTACGGACTTGTCGGCAATGATGCGATAGGCAGTGATTCCGACCGCTTCTTCTATCTGTCTAATATGAATATGAATGATTCGCGCCGGGGACAGATCTTTGGTACGAATTGGGGAAACAACAAGAATGGTATTTCTACCGTTCGTTATCCCAATGAATTCATCACTTGGGAGGTGGCAAAGAAACTCAATCTGGGATTCGAGCTGGGCTTGTTCAACAGCTTGGAGGTGCAGGTTGACTATTTCCGCGAAGACCGTTCCAAGATATTGATGGATAGAAGTTTCATTCCTAGTACGATGGGACTGGAATCGAGCGTGCGTGCCAATGTGGGCGAGGCGGCTTCTCATGGAGTAGACCTGTCGGTGAATTATAATCATTGGTTCAATAGCCATACATGGCTTCAAGGCTATGGCAACTTCACTTACGCTACAAGTGAATTTAAAGTGGCCGACGAACCGGATTATGCTACCGCCGGATTACCGTGGCGGTCGCGGGTGGGATATAGCTTGAGCCAGCAGTGGGGATATATCGCCGAACGCCTGTTTGTCGATGAAGCGGATATAGCAAATTCTCCGGTACAAAGTTTCGGAACTTATTTACCGGGAGATATTAAGTATAAAGACATTAATAAAGATGGCAAAATATCCGATGCAGACCTGGCGCCTATTGGCTACCCTACCACACCTGAAATAACGTATGGCTTCGGGCTGTCACTAGGGTTTAAGAACTGGGATGTATCCTGTTTCTTTCAAGGTTCTGCCCGGTCCAGTTTCTTTATAGACTCTCAGCAGATTGCCCCATTCAACAATCCCCCGTCCAACACAGGCGCTTACACCCGGAAGACGGCATTGTTTCAGGCAGTGGCCGATAGCTATTGGTCCGAAGAGCACAGGGATATATATGCTTTCTGGCCCCGGCTTTCTACTGAATCTATTGAAAACAACACTCAAGTGAGCACCTGGTGGATGCGCGACGGTTCTTTTATGCGTCTGAAGTCTCTGGAATTGGGATACAGTTTTCCGCAACAAATGATAAAGAGAATCCGCCTGACGAAATTGCGTCTGTATGCGAATGGAACCAATCTATTGACATTCAGCAAATTTAAACTATGGGACCCGGAGATGGGTGGATTAGGAATAGGATATCCTAACCAGCGGGTGATTAATTTGGGTATACAAATTGACTTTTAAAGAATGACAATATGGAAACTAAGAAGATATTCGGTTGCTGGTTGCTTATAGGACTCTTGTCGAGCTGCAATTATCTTGATATTGTTCCGGATAATCTGCCGACTTTAGAGATGGCCTTTAATAATAAAAGTTCTGCGGAGAGATATTTATTTACCTGCTATTCTTTCGTGCCCGAGCATGGCAAAATTGGGACCGATCCAGGAATGGATGTAGGAGATGAAGTCTGGTATTTCAGTGATAACTCCGCCGATTATTCTAATAAAACTACTTTTTGGATAGCGAAGGGAATGCAGAACTCCAATGAACCCTTGGTCGATTATTGGAACGGTACACAATGGGGGAAGCCAATGTTTGTAGGAATACGCGATTGCAATATTTTTATCGAGAATATAGATAGAGTCCCCGATCTTTCTGCTTATGATAAAGAAGCTTGGAAGGCGGAGGTCAAAGTCCTGAAAGCTTTTTATCACTTCTGGTTGATGAGAATGTACGGTCCTATCCCCATTATAAAAGAAAACATACCCGTTTCCGCTGGCGAGAACGAGGTGAGGGTGGTTCGTGATAAGATAGATGACATTGTGACCTATATTGTTTCTTTGATTGATGAATCTGTCGATTATTTGCCGTTGAATATTCAGAATGAAGCAGCGGAGATGGGACGTATCACTCGTCCGGCAGCGAAAGCAATTAAAGCAAAGATATTGGTGTTTGCAGCAAGTCCGTTTTTTAATGGCAATCCGGATTATGCCAATTTCAAAAATGCAGAGGGAGAACCTTTCTTTAATCAGGTTTACGATAAGGAGAAATGGACAAAAGCGGCGGAGGCTTGTCTGGACGCTATTCAATGTGCAGAAGAGGCGGGACATGGACTTTATGAGTTTGTAAACATGTCTTCGACTAAGTTGAGTGAAGAAACCATCCTTTCATTGACTAACCGCTGTAAGGTCACCGACCGTTGGAATAAAGAACTTATTTGGGGTTGCGGTCAGTCGGGCATCAAAGATTTACAGGTGCTTTGCCAGCCTTGGTTAGAGTCTAACTATTCTTCGGACGACCGGTATTATAATGCCCGCAATGGAACGTTTGCACCCACTTTGGCTGTTGCCGAAACTTTCTATACCCGCCATGGTGTGCCAATGGATGAAGATAAAGATTATGATTATAATACCCGTTATACCACTCAGGTTGCTACCGAGGCTGACAAATATTATATCCAGCCGGGCTATACCACTGCGAAGCTGCATTTTGACAGGGAACCTCGTTTCTATGCTACTTTAGGCTTTGATGGCTCTAGTTGGTATGGTATCGGCAAGATGGACGATAATGATATGTGGTATCTTCAGGCAAAAGCCAAACAAACTGCGGGTAAACGTGGGAATACATTGTATTCCATTACCGGCTATTTTGCAAAGAAGCTAGTGCGCTATCAGAATGCGATGGTCCCTGCAAGCATACAGATCGAAACATATCCTTTTCCTATTATACGCCTGGCAGACCTCTATCTACTGTACGCGGAAGCATTGAATGAGGCTAAGAAAGAAGAGGGAGCCGTGCCCGAAGATTGCTATATTTATATTGATAAAGTCAGGGAGAGAGCAGGGCTAAAAGGTATCAAAGAGTCGTGGCGCCTCTATGCCAGTGATGCCAATAAGCCGGCTAGCTACGAAGGATTTCAAGCCATTGTCCGCCGTGAAAGGATGATTGAATTGGCTCTGGAAGGGCAACGTTTCTGGGATATAAGACGTTGGAATTTGGCTAACCAATACTTTAATAAGTCTTTGCAGGGATGGGATATAAACCAGGACGAAACAAGCGAATACTACAAGCTGAATACTTATTTTATTCGTAACTATGACGACAGGGAGAATCTTTGGCCTTTAAAAGATTATGACTGTATTGTGAATCCCAAGTTAATTCAAAATCCAAATTGGTAAATAATGAAGAGTATGAAATCGTATATAATGGTATTGCATCTTATACTGATTTTTTTATCAGTAGGATGTAAAGAAGAAGATAACTTAAAACCTTTCGGAAAAGATGTGGAAGCCGGTGCTCCCGGGGTGGTATCAAATATCAAGGTGAGAAATATTCCGGGCGGAGCAGTCATTTCTTATCTGTTACCGGATAATCCGGATATTATGTATGTAAAAGCCCGCTATAAGGTGGGGCAAGATAAAGAAATGGAGACACGGGCTTCTGTCTATTCAACAGAATTGACTATAAATGGGTTTGGAGATATGAATGAGCACCAGGTGGAGCTGTCTTGTGTAGACCGGATGGAGAATGGAGGCGCCCCGACTATTGCCGTAGTGACTCCATTGAAACCTTCCGTTTTATCAGCTTACGAGTCGTTAGAGGTCAATGCTACTTTTGGAGGGATATATGTAAATTTTGAGAATCCGGAAAAAACCAGCCTTTCTATTCATGTAGTCACTACCGACTCGCTGAATCAGCCTTATGAAGCCCATGTGCAATATACACAGGCTGAGAAAGGTCCTTTCTATGTCAGGGGATTTAAGGCGGAGGAGCGCAAGTTTGACATCTACGTGACGGACCGCTGGGGAAACAGTTCGGATACTCTGTATAATGTGTTGACTCCTTATGAAGAATCCCGTCTGGACAAGAAACTTTTCTATCCTTATATATTGCCCAACGATGTGGCATGCAACGCATGGGGAGGAAATCTGGCGTATGCATGGAATGACGATTATACTCCTTCACTTTTTGTCCATAGCCCGGGCGGGGATACCTTTCCCTTGTGGTTTACCTTTGATATGGGAGTTACAGCTAAATTGAGCCGGTATAAGTTCTATCATCTTTTTATGGAAGAACATGCTTTTCAACGGGGCAACCTCAAGACATGGGAAGTATGGGGAAGAACAGATACGCCGCCTGCCGACGGAAGTTGGGATGGATGGGTGAAGTTGATGGATTGTGAGTCTCATAAACCTTCCGGCTTACCCGTAGGACAACACACGGCGGAAGACTGGGAATATCTTCAGGCAGGCGAAGATTTTGAATTTCCTGCTGAGGCGCCTCCTGCAAGATACATCCGTTTTAAGGTATTCGAAACATGGGGAGGCATGGACTTCATACACTTTACCGAGTTTACTTTCTGGGGCAATGTACTATCTAATAATTAAAGCTTCGAACTATGAAATGTTTATATAGAGTAGGATTAATAGCATGTATCTTATTGACCGGAGGAGCTTGTTCCGGTCAGTTGGATACTATACAGGAATACCTTGATGCCGGTGAGACTATCTATGCGGCAAAGATGGATTCGGTTGATATACGCCCCGGACACAACCGGGTGGAAGTAACAGGCTTGCTAAAATATGGCATGGACACAGAGAAGTGTGTCATTCGTTGGTTGCCGGATAATGATTCTTTGGCAGTACCCGTTCAGCGGGTGAATCCGGTAGATACCTTCCGGGTTTTCATAGAAAATCTTCCCGAAGGCACTTATCAGTTTGAAATAGTCACTTACAATAAAAGCGGCTATCGCTCTATAGCAACCAACAAAGGCAGCAAAACCTATGGCGAACGATATATTAGCTCTTTGCGTATACGCTCTTTGCTAGGTGCTGAGGTGAGGGGCGGAAACTTAGTATTGAATTTCTCTTCGGAGATGGCAGAAGCTTTGGAGACTAAGATATTTTATCTGGATAGTGACGGAAGACAACAGCAAATGCCCGTTTCTAGGGGTACTAACCAAGTGGAATTTGCAGATTGGAAACCTCGCGGAGCCTATGAGGTGAAGACTTATTATATTCCCGAAGTAAATGCTGTAGATACCTTCTTTGTTTCTTCAACAGGAACTTTCCCCGAAAAGATAGTCGAGATGGACAAAAGTAAGTTTCGGGAATTGATTCTCGAGAATAAAATATCATACACCTTGCAGAGGTCCTGAAAAGAGTCCTTTCTCTCTTCGGGACCTCTCCTTTTAGCCTGTTTACCTTCATTTTGGTCAGATTCTTTCCTTTAACGGTCAATTTGTAGCATTCAAATCTGAGTATGTTTGCTAATTTTGCCTCCAATAAAATTTAATACCAACACAGAATCAGAGAAACGACTGCTGGTTCACATAAACAGATTTGTATGAACTTGAAATGCTTACTTTGTGGAATAGCCATTTGGGCGTGTATCGGCACTATTCAGGCGATAGACAATGTACCCGGGCGCATGTCCGCATCCATCTCATTGAAAGTGCCGGGCAACCAGGCAAAGCACTATCCGCTCACCTTCCGCCCCGCAGTGAGTGACAAAACCGCTTATCAACTGGAAGCCGGCGAAAGAATCCCCCTCACCATCTATCAGACTATAGAAGAAAAGGATGGACAGTCGCGCATCACTGTATGCGTCACCGCTCTCGAAGACGTCTACTTCAACTATCACCAGCAGCTCGCCACCGGGTTCCGCCACGAGGACTGCCAATTCTATATGCCCGGCTTCTGGTATCGCCGCAACCTGCGCTCACCCAAGTCTGCACCCTCTTTCCACACCTCAGACAGTTGGCTGGTGCGCGAAGACCGTTTAAGTTCGCCCCTCACAGGCATCTACAACGAGAAAGCCCGGCGCTTTATGATCGTCAACCGCCTGGATAAGTTCGAGAAGGACGCCCTCACCACCCACCGCGAGGGGGAAGTGATACTCTCCGGAAAGACCTCCCTCGGCTTCACCGGATTTGAGAACCGCAATGGCGTGGCAACGCTTTCTTTCGGATTCCCCTACCGCGAAGCTCCCCGAAGCTACATCCGCAAACTGACGCTGGCGCCCGAGGTGGAAGCCTTCCAACTCTTAAAGAAAGGCGAAGCTGTGGTACTCACTTGGGCAGTCTGTGAGAATGCTGCCGAAGACTTCTCCGACTTTGTGCACCGCACTTGGGAACATTGCTACGACACGTATTCTCCCAAACCCGTAGATACTCCTTATTCAATAGCAGATATGAAAAGTACGCTCAGCGAATTCTTTGTCAACAGCCTGGTGAGCAAGCCTGAGTTGACTTATACCTCCGGAGTGGGTCTGCGCACAGACGATTGCAAGAGCAATGGCGAAGCGGAAGTCGGCTTTGTCGGCCGTGTTCTCCTCAATGCGTTCAATGCCTGGGAGTATGGCTGGGAATGCAACCGTGAAGAGCTGAAGTCCAACAGCCTCAAGATATTCGATAGCTACCTGAAGAATGGTTTCACTCCCGCTGGTTTCTTCAAAGAATACGTCAACCTCAACCGTGGGTTCGAAGAGCCGGTGCATAGCATCCGCCGCCAATCCGAAGGAATCTATGCCATGCTCCACTTCCTCGCTTACGAGAAAGAACAGGGTCGCCGCCACCCCGAATGGGAGCAACGGATGAAGAAGATGCTGGACATGTTCCTCCAATTGCAGAACGAAGACGGCAGTTTCCCCCGCAAGTTCCGCGACGACTTCACGCTCGTAGATAAGAGCGGCGGCAGCACTCCTTCGGCTACCTTGCCTCTGGTGATGGGCTATAAATACTTTAAAGACAAACGCTACCTTGCCAGTGCCAAAAGAACGGCGGACTATCTGGAAAAGGAACTAATATCCAAATCGGACTACTTCTCGTCCACGCTCGATGCCAACTGTGAAGACAAAGAAGCTTCGCTCTATGCCTCCACCGCCACCTACTATCTGTCTCTCATTACCAAAGGCGAAGAGCATAAACACTATGCCGACCTGACAAAGAAAGCAGCCTATTTCGCCCTCTCCTGGTATTACGTATGGGACGTGCCCTTTGCCCCCGGTCAGATGCTGGGAGACATCGGTCTGAAAACCCGTGGCTGGGGAAATGTGTCGGTAGAGAACAACCACATCGACGTGTTTATCTTTGAATTTGCCGACGTGCTCCGTTGGCTGTCCCGCGAATACCAAGAACCCCGCTTCACCAACTTTGCCGAAGTCATCTCTACTTCCATGCGCCAGTTGCTGCCCCACGACGGACATCTGTGCGGCGTAGCAAAGACAGGTTATTATCCGGAAGTGGTGCAGCACACCAACTGGGACTACGGAAGAAACGGAAAAGGCTATTATAATGACATCTTCGCTCCGGGATGGACGATTGCTTCTTTGTGGGAGTTGTTCACGCCGGGACGGGCGGAGAAGATGCTGAAGCAGTGAGCCTCGATATGGAAAAGATGAGATTCTACACACAGGAAGAAATAGAAGATGAGTTCATCGGAAAAGAAGGAACTCCCGAACGTGATAAGTATGAAGAGGAGATAAACATGTTCCTTATTGGTGAAGCTATCAAGCGTGCAAGACAAGCCAAAAACTTAACTCAAGAGGAATTAGGTAAGTTGGTAGGCGTGCAGAAAGCTCAGATTTCCCGGATAGAGAATGGTAAGAACTTGACATTTTCCACTGTTATAAAGCTATTTAAAGCTATGGGGATTAGTGCCAAGTTAGAGATTGGTAAATTAGGGAAAGTTGCTTTGTGTTGAAGCTATAAAATGAACTAAATTAGTTGTTATTATAATTTGGCGTGCAGGGCATATATACTCCACTTGCTGGACATATATACTCTGCGTGCTGGATATATATACCCTGCGTGCAGGACATATATGCCCTACGTGCTGAGTATATATACCCAACAAATGGGGTAAATATCCCCTTTAAAAAGTATATTTATGCTGAAAAGAGAAGTTTATATTCTGTTGACTCTTTGTGCCCTGTGTGCTTGCAGCCTCAGCGGTAATGCAAGAGAGAGAAAGGCGGCAAATGCCGCCACCGAAAGTGTAGAGACGGACTATCTGCCCATTGCCGACCCGTATGTGATGCTCCACAACAACAAGTACTATGCCTACGGCACGGGAGGAACGAAAGAAGGCGAAGGCTTTGCCTGCTTCTCCTCCGACGATTTGAAAAACTGGCGCCGCGAGGGTCAAGCTCTCTACGCAGCCGATTCGTATGGAACATGGGGATTCTGGGCGCCGGAAGTCTACTACATCGAGTCTAAAAAGAAATTCTATATGTTCTACTCTACGGAAGAACACATTTGTGTGGCAACTTCCGATTCTCCCGCAGGACCCTTCCGGCAGGAAGTGAAACAACCTATCTGGGAAGAAAAAAGCATCGACACCTCGCTCTTTATAGACGATGACGGCACTCCGTATCTCTACTTCGTACGCTTTACGGATGGCAACGTCATTTGGGTGGCACAGATGACGGACGACCTGATGAAAATTAAAACCGAAACCCTCTCCCAATGCATCAAAGCCGAAGAGCCTTGGGAACTGCTACAAGCTAAAGTGGCGGAAGGACCTTCGGTACTCAAAAAGAAGGGTAAGTATTATCTTATCTATTCTGCCAACCACTACCAGAACCAGGGCTACGGCGTGGGCTATGCCACTTCCGATTCGCCGATGGGTCCGTGGACCAAATCTCCCGCGAATCCCCTGCTGCAAGGAGATGCCGACGCAGGACTTGTAGGGACCGGGCATGGCGCCCCTTTCCGTTGCAAAGACGGTAGCTGGAAATATGTCTTCCATGCCCATTGGAACAAGGAGAAGATTCATCCCCGTACTTCCTATTTCAAAGACTTTTCTATCTCCCGCCGCGGTGTGGTGGCTATCAAGGGGCGGGTGATGAAGCCGCAGGTGGTGGAGTAGACTTGAATAAGAAACACATACTATGAAACTACTGCGTGGTCTTTTTGCACTTATAACTTTTTCTTATAGCCTTTGTATTTTTGCTGAGTTGAACGAAGGACATTATGCCTTCCGCTCCTTAGACATCAATAACGGGCTGTCGCAAAATACGGTCCATGCTATTCTTCAGGACCGGCAAGGGTTTATGTGGTTTGGTACAAAAGATGGGCTGGACAGGTATGACGGCATCTCTTTCCAGACATTCATGAAAGAAACGGGGACTTTGGGCAATAACTTTATAACTTCTCTCTATGAAGACCCGCAGGGGTACATCTGGATTGGAACGGATGTCGGGCTGTGTGTCTATTCTCCTTCCACAGAGAAAGTGGAACGTTTCACGCAGCTCAGTAACTTGAATACCATTATAGACCATACTGTGAACCTGATTACCGGTGATAGGGAAGGAGGTATCTGGGCGACAGTGCAAGGTCAGGGCGTCTTCTATTACAACCCCCGCAATAATCAACTTATAAACTATCAGGCGGATAGCTCCGGAGAACTGGATTTCAGCTATCTGGGGCAACTTTATTTCGATTCCGATGATGTCTGCTGGGTGGATGTACGTGATGGTAACCTCTATTCTTCAAAGGATAAACTTAAAACGTTAGCCGCCGTATTTCCTAAAGACGGTCACGAGCCTTTTAGGGGAGACAATATCTCTAAGTTGCTCCCCGGTCCTTATAATTGCATTTATGTGGGAACAGTGAGAGGACTGAAAGAGGTGAATCTCACCAACAAGACAGTGCGCACGCTTCTTTCTAAAGATGAGTCGGGAGATGATATTTACGTAAGGGAGATTGCATTCTATTCGGACGATGAATTGTGGACCGGCACGGAATCGGGGCTTTATATTTATAATCTGCTTACCAATAAAACCACTCATTTGCAGAATGTGAACGGAGACCCTTATTCCATCTCTGATAACGCCATTTATTCTATCTGCAAAGACCGCGAAGGAGGCATGTGGATAGGGTCGTACTTTGGAGGAGTAAACTATTATCCTAAGCAATACACCTATTTCGAGAAGTTTTATCCGCGTACGGAAATAGATGAAATGGGTAAACGCGTAAGAGAGTTTTGTGCGCAGAATGATAGCACCCTCTGGATAGGAACCGAAGACAAGGGCTTGTTTCATTACAATCCCGCCAGCGGAGAAATTAAACCTTTCAGGCATCCGGATATTTATCACAATGTGCATGGGCTATGTTTTGACGGCCGCTACCTGTGGGTGGGCAATTTTGCGAAAGGGCTCAGCCGCATCGACTTGAGCACGCGTGCTGTCAAGCATTATAAGGATACTCCCCATGATATTTTCTCTTTTTGCCGGACCACCTCGGGGAGTTTATGGGTGGGGACCACGGTGGGGTTGCTCCGCTATCGCCCGGAAACGGATCATTTTGATAATATTCCCTCTCTGAACGGAGTGTTTATCTATCATATAAAAGAAGATAAACAAGGAAACCTGTGGCTGGCGACTTATGTGGATGGTGTGTATAAGCTGAATGTGCGTAGCGGCGAATGGGAACATTTTACACATCAGGAATCCGACTCCTCCAGCCTGCCTTCCAATAAAGTACTAAGTATCTTTGAGGATAGCCAGAACCAGCTTTGGTTTACAACGCAAGGGGGAGGATTTTGCCGTTTCGACCCTGCTACTAAAACATTTATACGCTATGACTCGGGCATAGGCTTGCCCGGTAATGTTATCTACCGGATGGAAGAAGACGAGAAAGGATTCTTCTGGATTACGACCAACAGGGGGTTGTTGCATTTTAACCCGAAGACTTCCGGTTTTAAAGTATACACCGTTGCCAACGGACTGCTGAGCAACCAATTCAATTACCAGTCGAGCTATAAAGACAAGAAAGGACGGATTTATTTTGGAAGCATCAATGGATTTGTTTCTTTTGAACCGTCGTCTTTTGTAGATAATGATTTTCTTCCACCTATAGTCATCACTGACTTTATGCTCTTTAACAAAAAGGTGGTGGTTGGCAATGAAGAGTCTCCCTTGAAGCAAAGTATTACTTTATCCGACTACCTCGAACTGGAGTCCAGCCAGAATTCGTTTTCTTTCCGCATGGCGGCGCTCAGCTATCAGTCGCCCGATATGAACACGCTGATGTACAAGCTCGACGGATATGATTCGGAATGGTATGTGGCTACCAAGGGAGCGGTCACATACTCTAACCTGCCCTACGGGACTTATACTTTGATGGTGAAAGGCGCTAATAGTGATGGTATATGGAATCCGGATATACGCACGCTGAAGATACGCATCTTCCCGCCTTTTTATTTGTCGGTGTGGGCATATATTGTTTATGCACTATTGATATTCGGAGCAATCTTTAGCACAGTCTTTTATCTAAGGAAGCGCTCGGCGGATAAACATCAACGGGTAATGGAGAGGTTTCAGCAGGAAAAGGAGAGAGAGCTTTATCTTTCTAAGATTGACTTTTTTACGAATGTGGCGCATGAAATCCGTACTCCTTTGACTCTGATTAAAAGCCCCCTGGAAAGTGTATTGCTGAACAAGGAACTTCCCGGCGACGTCAAGATGGAATTGGAAGTCATGGACCAGAATGCAGAAAGGCTGTTGAACCTGACAAATCAGTTGCTCGATTTCCGCAAAACGGAGAATAAAGGATTTAAGCTGAATCCGGTGGAGTGTAATATAAATGCCCTCATCCAGTCGGTTTATAAACGTTTCACTACATTGGCAAAGCAAAAAGGAATAGAACTTACTCTTGAGATGCCGGAAAACGAATTGAAGGCTTCGATAGATAAAGAAGCTTTGACTAAGATTATTAGCAATCTGTTCACCAACGCTTTAAAATATGGGAAGTCTTATGCACACCTCCTTTTATCGGCGGACGAGGAGGGAGAAAGGTTCTCCGTGGTGATGAGCAACGATGGAAATATTCTTCCTCTCGAGATGCGTGAGGATATATTCAGACCTTTCGTGCAGTATAGGGACGGCAGGGAGGTGGTTCCCGGTACGGGCATCGGGCTGGCATTGGCGCGTTCGTTGGCAGAGTTGCATCAGGGCACATTGGCAATGGACGATTCTATGGACTGCAATCGCTTTATCCTTTCCATACCTATCACCCACCAACCGGTTGCATATTCTCCCGAAACGGAGCAGGCGGAAGCGGTGGATAAGGAGGATGTGGCAGCGGTCGAAGTGAAGACGGTATCTTCCGGCAAGGATAAGAGCGAAACAGCCTCTCTCCTCATAGTAGAGGATAATAAAGACATGCTGGCTTTTGTCGCGAGGCAGCTTTCTCCTCTCTACACTGTCTTCACCGCCGGCAATGGAGTGGAAGCGTTGCGCATTCTGGAACGGGAATATATCAGCTTGGTGGTAAGCGACGTCATGATGCCCGAAATGGATGGATTGGAACTATGTGAACGGTTGAAGTCCGACTTGCAGTATAGCCATATTCCTATCATACTGTTAACCGCCAAAACCAATCTGGAATCAAAGATAGAAGGACTGGAGCAGGGAGCGGATGCGTACATTGAAAAGCCCTTCTCGGTGGAGTTCCTGCGTGTGAATGTAGCGAATCTGTTGAACAACCGGGAGAGGCTGCGCCGCCGGTTTATCGAATCTCCTTTTGTGAAAGCGGATACCATGGCACACACGAAAGCTGATGAGCTTTTCATTCAGAAGCTGAACGATTACATATCGCAGCATCTGGACAATACCAACCTCATGATTGACGACATGGCGGATGCGATGAATATGGGGCGCTCCAACTTCTACCGTAAATTGAAGGGGATAGTGGACATGAGCCCCAATGAATATCTTCGCCTCGTCCGTTTGAAGAAAGCTGCACAACTCTTGAAAGAAGAGAAATATGGGATTGTGGAAATATCTTATATGGTAGGATTCAACACGCCTTCTTATTTCTCCAACTGTTTCAAGAAGCAGTTCGGGGTGTTGCCCAAAGATTTTGTGCAATGAACAAATTCTTATAAAATTGCTTTAAAACTTGCTTTCGCCTGTTCCAAGGCGCTTTTTGGTTAGAAACTCATAATATCAGGTTAATTCCTTGCATACTCCTTGTGAGAGCTCTTGTAACTTTGCCAATGTCTCAAAGGGGAGAAGCCTTAAAGTACATGTATGCCGCTTATGATTATTAACCAAAAGAAGTAAGAATATGAAAAACATTTTGTTGTATGTCGGTTCGTTGTTGTTGGCTGTCGGTTCCTTCACCGGTTGCAGCGAAGACAAGGACTGGTCCGGCGGTTTAAAGAGTTCGGACCTGGTTTTCCAGACCTATCTGCCTACCGAAGGTGCAAAAGGGACCGTGCTTTCCATCCGGGGAAATAACTTTGGAGAAGACATTAGCCGGGTGCAAGTGTGGGTGAATGAAAAAGAGGCCGAGGTGCTTTCGGTGGCTCCTACCCGCATCAGTGCTAAAGTGGCGGAGGCAAGTGGCAGTGGAGTTGTCAAAGTGAGAGTGGGAGAGACGGAGTACAGTTATCCCGATTTGTTTTCCTACGGGTATATTCGTAAGGTGTATACCGTGGCTGGCGATGGTCAATGTGCCACGGTGGATGGTTCCCTTATGCAGTCTTCCGTTCAGTGGCCCATCATAATGGTGTATGATAAGTGGGAGGATGCTGTGTTCATCTTGCAGGATGAAGGGGAGCACCGCATCCGCCGGATGAAAGATGGAAAGATAGAAACTCTCTGCTCCACCGTGGGTCTGTTGAACAATGCCCGCAGTATATGCTTCTCGCTGGATGGAGATACGCTGTTCATCGGTAATGATAATGCCAATAATCCGGTAAAGAATCCGGTAGCGGTAGGAATTGTTACTCGCAAAGGCGGATTCAAGGACCTCCAGCCTTACATTGCTTCTGAGAAATTTCCACACCCTAATCTTATCAGCGTTGCCGTCAATCCAAAGGATGGCTCACTCTTTACCTACCACTGGGGGCGGCATGTGTTCCGCTATAATAAAGCTACCGGAACATGTGAATACATGATTGCCAGAGAACAATTTAATGAATTGGTAATCGGCCTGTTTCCGGATGCCGACGGCAACATGCAAAATGTAGGAGGGGATGGCGGATATGGCGGCATTGCTTTCTCTCCGGATGGAAACACCCTTTATTGGAATGGACGCGACCCTTATCAAGGGATATTGAAAGCGGATTATGACGCGACTACCAAGAAATGCAGTAACCTTACCCGCTTTGCCGGGAATGGAGTGTGGGGTGTCATCGATGGGCAAGGTACGGCTGCACGCATGGACCAGCCTAATCAAATAGCTATAGACCCGCAGGGCAACCTCTTTGTAACCACTATCTTCGGACGTGCTGTCCGTAAGATTACTCCTGCGGGAGAAGTGAGCACTTATGCCGGGATAGGCTGGAATAGTGGCTATGTGGATGGCTTGGCAGCGGAATCCAAGTTTGGCGAGCTATATGGTATTACCTTGGACAGCCAAGGAAATGTGTATGTGGGCGATTGCCAGAACTGGCGTATCCGTATGATTAGAGAAGAGTAACCAATTTAAAACACATATTTATGTTTAAGAAAGAAATATCTATTCTGCTACTGTTTTCCTTTTGCACCATATTTGCTTGTTGCGCAAGTTGTAGCGCTTCTGACGAAGATAAAGAAGGTGATGAAGGACAAAAAGAAAGTGTGGTCCTGGAAACAAACTACCTGCCCATTGCCGATCCGTATGTGATGCTATATGATAATAAATATTACGCCTATGGTACAGGCGGCACTACCGAAGGTGAAGGCTTTGCCTGTTTCTCCTCCGATGACTTGAAGAATTGGAAAAGAGAAGGCCAATCGCTTGCAGCAGCAGACTCCTATGGTACATGGGGGTTCTGGGCTCCCGAAGTGTATTACGTTGAGTCGAAAAAGAAGTTTTATATGTTCTACTCTTGCGAAGAGCATATTTGTGTAGCCACAGCCCAGTCTCCGACCGGACCGTTCCGCCAGGAAGTGAAACGGCCTGTGTGGGATGAGAAGAGCATCGATACCACTCTTTTTATTGATGACGACGGCACTCCCTATCTCTATTTTGTGTGCTTCACCGGGGGGAACGTGATTTGGGTCGCCCAACTGGCCGATGATTTAATGAATATCAAGACGGAAACTTTGAAGCAGTGTATAAAAGCAGAAGCTCCTTGGGAACTCTTGCAAGGCGAGATAACAGAAGGAGCCTCTGTGCTGAAAAAGAATGGAGTATATTATTTGTTTTATTCTGCCAATCACTTTGAGAACAAAGGGTACGGAGTGGGGTATGCTACATCGGACTCCCCCACAGGACCTTGGACCAAATACAGTGGCAATCCCCTTTTGCAGGGAGATATAGCCACGGGATTGGTAGGAACCGGACATGGTTGCCCGTTTCCATGCAAGGATGGTAGCTGGAAGTATATTTTCCATGCTCATTGGAGTGCTGTGGAGGTGCAGCCCCGCGTTTCCTACATAAAGGATTTCTCTATTTCCGACCAGGGAGTGGCTTCCATCAGTGGAGCTGTTATCAAGCCAAGAGTTGTGAAATAGAAGAACATAGCTTAAATATCATCGCTTTAAATTTAAAACTAATACTATATGAATAAGAATAATCGGACGGGAAGGAGGCTTCTTGCCTCTGTTGTCCTTCTTTTGATATGCCTGATGGGGAACACGCTGGCTTTGGCGCAGGGTACCCAACTGCAAGTGAAAGGAAATGTGACGGATGCTTCAAGAGAGCCAATTATAGGTGCTACCGTCAAAGTGAAAGGAACTTCTCAAGGTGTCATAACTAATCTCGACGGTGAATATTCTATCGAAGTCAAGAGCAATGCTATCTTGGAGTTCAGTTACATAGGATATGTGTCACAGGAGATACCAGTGAGTGGCAGTAAGATTATAAATGTAACGCTTCAGGAAGAAATCAGTAAGCTGGATGAGGTAGTGGTCGTGGGCTATGGCACGCAAAAGAAAATTAGCGTCACCGGGTCGGTTTCCAATGTATCTACCAATGAGATAGCCAAGATTGCCACTCCTTCAATAAGCAATACCCTGGGTGGGCAGATTCCGGGTATTGTGACACGGCAGGCTACCGGTGAGCCCGGATACGACCAGGCAAGCATCTACATTCGCGGCTTTGGAACATGGACCAACCGTAGTCCGCTGATTCTCGTAGATGGCATCGAGCGTGATATGAACACGATTAATACGGAAGAGGTGGAAAGTATTTCGGTACTGAAAGATGCTTCTGCTACGGCAGTGTATGGTGTTCGCGGAGCTAATGGAGTAATCCTTATTACTACTAAACGCGGCCAGCTAGGTAAGCCAAAAGTAACTTTACGTTCGGAATATGCTGTACTTACCGGGCTTCGTTATCCGGATTATATCAATGCGGCGGAGTATGCCGGGCTGATGAATGAAGCACGTGAAAATGCCGGCGTGCCCAACATGGCTTATACGGATGAGGAAATCGAACTATTCAGGAACGGTAGCAGTCCCTATCTTTATCCCAATGTGAACTGGGTGGACGAAGTTCTTAAGAAGAATACTTCGCAGAGCATTACTAACCTGAATATTACGGGAGGTACGGAAGTAGTGCGTTACTTTGTGAATATTGGCTATACCACGCAAAGCGGTCTTTACCGGGATAATGGCAACAATGCTTATAGCACCAATACCCGCATCAATCGCTATAACTACCGTTCGCGCGTAGATGTTAATCTGACAAAGGACCTCTCTGTCGAGTTGGGCGTAGGAGGTATTATTCAGAATCGCAACTTCCCCGGCAAGAGCCAGTATGATATTTTTTATGCCATCCGCAACACTTCCCCTTTGGCTTTTCCTGTAAAGAACCCGGATGGCACGCCCGGCGCTTCGCCCACTTATCTGGGAAACAATCCATGGGGTATGACTACACAGAGTGGTTATGAAACGCAGAACTGGAATACACTGCAAGGAACCTTCTCTGCGCGCTGGGACTTATCTTCTCTGGTGACCAAAGGCCTTTCCATTAGCGGGCGCTTTGCTTATGACCACTATTATTCCAATAACAAGCAATACTACAAAGACTTTGAGGTAAAGCAGTATATGGGTGAAGATGCCGAGGGAAATGCAATCTACAATATACTCCGTAACGAGAATATCAAGAATGTGACTCTGGCAGAAAGTGCCAACCGGGCTATCTACTACGAAGTCGCAGCCAATTACGACCGTAAATTCGGCTTGCACAATGTGGCAGGTATGTTTCTCTTCAACCGCCGCGATTATGTGGACTTGCGTAATACTGACCGCACAGGCTCTGTTCCCTACCGACGCCAAGGCATTGCCGGGCGCGTCAGCTACAACTATTTGCAGCGTTACTTCGCCGAGTTTAACTTTGGATATAATGGCTCGGAACAGTTTCCGAAAGGAAAGCGTTATGGTTTCTTCCCTTCCGTTTCATTGGGCTATGTGTTGACTAACGAAAACTTCTGGAACCGCAATTGGTGGGTCAGCAACTTGAAGCTGCGCGGAAGCTATGGTACGGTAGGTAACGATATCTCTTCCAGTGCCCGTTTCCTGTATCTCACTACTATGAATATGAATGTAGGGGCAGGCTATATGGGCAAAGATGGCAACAATTATCTGGAGGGTATAATGGAAGGCCAGACCGGTAACCAGAATGTAACGTGGGAAACGGCAAAGAAACTCAATGTAGGTTTCGATTTAGGATTGTTCAATGACGTGGTATCCTTGCAAGTGGATATATTCAAAGAGAAACGCGATGGTATCCTGATTTCCCGTAAGACAGTTCCTGTGCTGGCCGGTTTCTCCGGTGGAAGCATTCCGGTCGGTAATTTGGGTGAGGCGGAAAATAAAGGTATCGAAGCGGCGCTTGAAGTGAGAAAGAGGCTGGCTAACGGACTGTTCTATTCGTTGCGTGGAAACTTCTCGTTTGCCCGGAACAAGATTATAGAGAATGACGAACCAAAGCCCAAGTATGAGTACCAGGATGCCCGGGGGCGTCGTATCGACCAGACATTCGGATTGGTTGCCTTAGGCTTCTTCAAAGACCAGGATGATATTAAAAACAGTCCGAGACAGACCTTCCAAAGTACGGTCCGCCCGGGTGACATTAAGTACAAGGATATAAATGGCGACAATGTTATCGACGACTACGACAGAGTGGCTATCGGCGACCCGCGTACACCGGAAATCATGTTTGGCTTTGGCGGTACGGTGGCTTATAAGAACTTTGACGTCAGCATGTTCTTTACCGGTGCGGCAAAGACGAGCTTTTTCCTCGAGGGGGCAACTGTATATCCTTTCCTGAATGGCGAAGGAACATGGAATGTGTTGCGTGAGGTATACGACAATCGTTGGACCTCTGAAACGGCGGCTACGGCAAAGTATCCTATTGTGCTTAATTCCAATAGCTACAACAACTATCAGGTTTCTACGCTGTACATGCGCAACGGTTCTTATTTGCGTCTGAAGAGCGCCGAGATTGGTTACACCTTCAAAGGAAGGTTCATCGACAAGATGTATATGGATAATATCCGTCTGTTCTGTAACGGGCAAAACCTGCTGACTTTCGACTACATTAAGATTGTAGACCCTGAATCGAACAATGGCGTAGGCAATTACCCTATGCAACGGGCTATCAATGTTGGTTTCCAGATTAACTTTAAATAAAGAAGAATATGAAAATATCTAATATGAAAATGAGAATAGCAGGCATGTGCTTACTGGTTTGGGCAGCTATTGCGGTTTCGTGCAGCGATTATTTGGAGAAGACCCCGGATGATGCCACTTCTATCACGTTGGAAGAGGTATTCGCCAACGAACTTTATACGGAACGTTTCTTGTTACGAGCTTATGACTACCTCCCTTGTGAGACTAACTACAATGATAATGACTATTGGGCGCTGGGTGCGTGGAGCGGCGCTTCGGACGAGATGAATATTACCTGGACTTATCCGATGGCTAAAGAAATGAACCGCGGCAGTTGGAACCCTAAAATGCTCGAAGGCAGTTCAAGCCAGGGAACATCTTATGCCATGTGGTGGCGCTACTACGAAGGCATACGCCAATGCAATATATTCTTGGAGAACATTCATTTATGTCCTGCGGCGCAAACCACAAAGAATGTATGGATAGGCGAAGCGCGGTTCATGCGGGCGATGCTGTACTTCTTTTTAGTACGCAGCCACGGTCCTGTTCCCCTCATCGACCATGCGTTGAAGATGGATGACGATATGAGCTATTTCCCTCGAAATACATTTGACGAGTGTGTAGACTTCATTGTTGCCGATTGCCAGCATGGCATTGACGGTGCTTTGCCGATGATTCATACAAACGCCAGTGGTATGGTGGCGGAGTCTTTGTATGGTCGTGCTACAAGAGCCGCAGCCTATGCTTTGAAGGCGCGTGTACTGCTTTATGCCGCCAGCCCGCTGTTTAATGGCAATCCTGATTATGCTAAATATGCTAATGAAGACGGCACGTTGCTTTTCAGCGCCAAAGACGATTCTAAATGGGAAAAGGCTGCGGCGGCTGCTAAAGAGGCTATCGATAACATCGAAGGTTCTTCTTATTATGGATTATACTATTCCGACGAGCCGGACAATGGTTATAAGAACTACGTAGAGCTTTTCTTGCCTTCCAAGAAATGGAATAAGGAATATATATTTGCCCGTAACCAGGGTACGGGCTACAGTAACAATATCCATCAGGAAAAGTGTATGGCTCCCAATGGCATGGGAGGATGGAGCGGGCTTTGTCCCACCCAGGAACTGGTAGATGCCTACGAAATGGCAGACGGCTCTACGCCTATTACCGGATATAATGCAGACGGGACTCCTCTCATCAACAGAGCCAGTGGCTATTCGGAAACGGGCTTCGCAGAAACTGCCGGCGAGCATCATCCGGAAGGTGTTTATAATATGTATGTCGGGCGGGAGCCGCGCTTCTATGCCTCCATTAACTTTAACGGGCAGCAATGGCGTGGTCGTCGCTTGGAGTTCTACCAAGGTGGCAGGGATGGCATCAATGTTTCTAAAGTAGACTATTGCTGTACGGGCTACCTCTTGCGTAAAACCGCTGATGAAGGGGTAGATGTTATAAATGGCACTGGCGGAACCAAGGAGGCTTGCATTTTCTTCCGCGTGGGTAGCCTTTATCTGGATTATGCCGAAGCCTTGAACGAAGCCAGAGGTCCGGTAGAAGATGTATATAAATATGTAGACGCCATACGCAAACGTGCCGGCCTGCCCGGTCTGGCAAAAGGATTGGACAAAGACCAGATGCGTGAACGTATCCGGCACGAGCGCCGGATAGAATTGGCTTTTGAGGCGGGACATCGTTACTTTGACTGCCACCGTTGGAAAATTGCCGAAGAAACGGACAACGGCTATGTGCATGGCATGAATATCACTGCTACCAATGAAAGGGAGTATAGCAAACGTTCCGCCGTAGGCGATTTACGCGTGTTCGAGAAGAAACATTATCTCTTCCCTATTCCCCAAAATGAAATGGACAAGCAGATAGGTTTGGTACAATCTCCCTATTGGGAATAAAGAATAGATGAATGATGGAAATAAGAAAAAGATGTCTGCTCGCCTTCTTGTGCTTTAGCATCTCCACGCTTCTTGCTTGTGGAAACGCCGACAGTGCCGGAGACGAACCGAAACCTCCTTATCCGGCTCAAAAAGGTGAGCCGGTAGATGGAGTCCGTATCGGATGGGACTATGCAACCATCCGCCAACTGACGGTTAGAGGGGGATACCCGCGCTCCATCCGTTTGCAGGATAACTCGGTGG
>JAUUNK010000149.1 GCA_030844565.1 Bacteroides ovatus | reverse complement strand
AAAAGCGGATACATAGTAAAAAACAACATTTAATCCTACAAGTAGGGAAATGACGGTGAACAGAGCGTTTTCATATCTTGCAGACGGCATAGCTTTTTACTTTTCATATTTAACATATCAATATCCAATATACATTATACAATTAGCTCTAAAGATACATTATTTGAATCGTATAGGCAACAAAAAGGAATACTTTTTTGTATATCGTTTTAAAACATATTTTACATAGCGAATAAGCCACTCACCCTGCTCATAAGACGGCTCCTTAAACAATAATCCCACACAAGTTGTTATAGGGCAAGCTATTTAACCGGCAAATACCGGTTAACGACAAATATTGTTTAACTTACGTAATAAATAAAATGAATTATGCCATCGTTAGCTGCCGTATCCAAGATAGACTTTCCATATAAAACCTCCCAGCAAACTGTAAAAGCATTTGCAGAGGAAGTATTCGCTTCGTCTTTCCAAGACATAAAGAGGCTACTTCCGGTATTCGATAATACCGAAATAGAAACCCGCAACTTGTGCGAGCCGCTCGATTATTACTTACAGGCACATACCTTTGAAGAGCAGAACCGGGAATTTATCCGGATTGCCCTCGAGTATTCGATACAGGCTATCGAAGCGTGCACTGCGTTAGCTGGTCTCCCGGCAGATAAAATAACCGATATGATGGTTATTTCCACCACCGGACTGGCTACTCCAAGCCTCGACGCCCTTATTATCAACCGGATGAGGCTCAACCCGCATATTAATCGCATACCAGTGTTCGGTCTGGGATGCGGCGGCGGTACGTCGGGATTTGCCAAAGCATGTACCCTGGCAAAAGCCAACCCCGAAGCCGTGGTGTTATTGGTAACGGTAGAACTTTGCTCACTTACCTTCCTGCGCGCCGACTATACGAAAAGCAACTTCATCGGATCAAGCTTGTTTGCCGACGGTGTAGCTGCCTGTCTGATTGTGGGGGACAAGCAAAAAGATGCCGCAGCTAAGGAAATCAAGTTCGTAGCCGCCGAGAGCAGGCTCTATTACGATTCGCAGAACATCATGGGTTGGGATTTTACCGACAATGGTTTTAAGGTGCTATTCTCACCTGGCATCCCGGCCCTCATTGCCAAAAACGTGCGGAATGATGTCGCCTCTTTCCTCTCGAAATATGACCTCGATCTACCAGCCATCAAAAACTTCATTTTTCACCCCGGAGGCAAAAAAGTGCTCGAAGCCTACCAAGAAGCGTTGGAGGGCAGCGACGATTTTCTGGACACTTCCCACGAAGTGATGAAAGAATATGGGAATATGTCCAGTTGCACGGTACTGTATGTACTGGAGCGATTTTTACAAGAGCACGAAAAAGGATATGGGCTGATGATGGCTATGGGTCCCGGTTTTTCAAGCGAAATGGTTTTATTAGAAATGAATTAAACTGGAAGTATATGGTATTTACCCTTTTCGTTATTTTTCTACTCCTGCTCCGGCTGGGCGAGTTGCTTTTAGCCCACCGGAACGAACGTTGGCTATTGGCGCATGGGGCGGTGGAGTATGGTCAGAAGCATTATCCCTACATTGTAGCGTTACACGTGCTTTTTTTCATTTCCCTCATAACGGAATATATATTTACCTCAAACGGTTCGTACAGTATTCCGCTGCTCGTACTTTACTTCCTGCTCCTTGCCTTCAAAGCATGGGCTATTTTTTCACTGGGGAAATGCTGGAATACGAAAATCTTCCGTATTACGAGCTGTCCGTTGGTGAAGAAAGGACCCTACCGCTTTATAAAACATCCCAATTACCTGGTCGTGATAGCCGAAATTGCCCTGATTCCGCTTATCTTCCACCTATATATTACGGCGGTCGTATTCAGTATATTGAACGGGCTGATGTTATTCGTTAGGATACGGAAGGAAAACGAGGTACTGAAATTATAATTCCAGGAGAAAAGTCAGGAGGTTTAGTTAACATCCAGTTACTTATAAGATTTCAAATACATATCTAGTTGCAAGTAGAATAAACATTACTGCATTGCATTTCGGGAGGTATCCATCCCTGATAAAATTGGTTGTTGATTTTAGCTTTTATTTTTAACCATTTCCCTTCAAAATCAGTGACTGGATATACTTCAGGATTATATTCCTTATCTCTCGCAACTATTTGTTCGCGATTATAAGGTTCTTTATATAATATGAAATCTCTATTATAGGTAGCCGAGAAAATTCCCAAATGCTTATCCTTATATACCCAGCCTTCACCTATCGAGTTGTTGTCAAGGGACCAATATGCAATGACATGAAACATACTATCATTTTTTTCCAATAGATCAAACATTACAAAATTTTCGTTTTCAATATCATTTTTTATTGTTTTTACTAAATGGTGGGACTTATCAAACATTTGTATCTCTCCAGCAAATTCATAATCTAAAAATACTGATACTAAACAGCTATCATTATTATATATTTTTAATTCCAAATGATTTGGTATAGTATCACTTAGTTCTTCATTCGTGGGAGTATTCTTGGTCTTAGGACTGCAAGAAACTAACACTAATAAATATACATATAACAATATTTTCATACTCTTACCGTCTAATCAGCGTTTTCAAAATAAATAAGTTGGGCACAATCCCTACAACCGTATTTAACTTTTACCGTAGAGCCACTCTTTACTTCCTGAAGCAAATTTAATGAATTCCATGCAAAAAACAAATTTTTACGGGTGTCATTGGTTAGCTTGCCGCTATTGTCATAAGTGTAAGTACCCATTATTCCTGTAAGATTAGTCAGATGGTTACCACTCTAGGTGTACGTGAAGTTATCAGATGTACTTCCATTTGCAGTCCGGGTGAGACTTTTGATATTCCCGTTCAGATTATAACTGGCAATAATAGTATTTTAGTATGTTCGTCATATCAAAACCCAGCGGATGTTCTTCATCCGCTGCGAGAAGTGAGACAGACGACCAAAGACTAATTCCTGTCAGAAGAAATCAGCATGTACAAATCATCCTTTCTATCCATAATGATGAAACGTTGATTAAAATCATCGGTTTGAGTCTGTTCTTCAGAAAGAACAGCTAAAAAAGCCCGGGGACCAATTTTGTTGTATTCATCAAGTTTGTATAAATAATAGTAAAACTGAAATTTACCATCATTATAGTATTCTTGCCAACTGGAATATATACCGTACTTTCCTAAAATATTAAGATCGTACTTTAACTTTTGCCACTCTTCTTGATTCAAGCCGGGTATGCTTTGCAAAGTATCCACATGAGATTGCAGGTTTGGATTATGACGTTTCTCACGTATAGAATCATTGGGGTCATAATTCAATGTTGAATAAATTAAATCTATCCTTCCTTGGTTTAATCCACCAAATTCAACATAAGTTATAGAATGATAAGTAGGCAATACTTCTATCTTTTTCATATACTTCTCCGATTCCAATATTGCATTCCTTAGTTCTGTTACATTTTCAATGTCAATCAGATAATGATTCTTACATGAGACCATTATCAAAGCCAAACTTAGCAATATCCATTTATACTTTTGCATAACCGACTATTTTTCGCCATCATATTCTGTTATTTTTGTCGAAGTATCTTTTCTTTACACAAAAAACACTCTGACTATATGTAATATAGAAGCCTGATAGGACGAACAGGCTTTTAACAATTTCTTATTTGAAATCTTTTGTACTCCCAAGCTTTCCACTTTCATCATAATATTTCCACTGACCGTACTTCCGAGATAAATCAGATTTGGGTGTTTGTCCATCAGCCCATAAGAGCAACCCTCCGTTTTTGATATTGCCGTTAGGATAATAGGAGATGGAGTAGCATTAGACAAAGATGTTCTTACAATTATTAGTTATCTTTGCTCAGTATTAATAACTTTCCACTATCAAATAATTGCTTTTTGTTTATCTTTTTTCATTGTAAGAAAAATCAAACTTCCCATAATAAGAATAGATAACAAATTTGGTATATCAAACGTCCATAAAACTTTTATTTGATTTATTCTTGGATCTTTCGAAAAATAGTCAAACAAACCATAAAATAATTGTAAAGCAATTGCAATGAATAAAAGTAAAGTCAAGATAACCTTATATTTTATATTATGCATTTCCTTCCAAATGATAATAGGCAAGTAAACACAGGAGAAAAGAACTAAACAATTTACAAATTGGATTGTCATATCTAAGTAATGACTAATTAGATAGCCGAATGTTACATACGATTTCGCAATCAAAACATATAAACATACGATTGTAAGAAGTATCTTTGTAAAATTACTCATACTCATTGCCCTTTAAAAAATTCATCTATTTTTTCTATAATTCCTCCCAAAATTTTTCACCTGGGCTTAATCATTCTTTTCAAGTACAATTCCTGAAGCATTCAATACGGCACGCGTACTTCCCAAATAGTCTTTCTCACAATACATCACTTCATTACCTTTTATGATTCCTTCGCCAAAATGATATTCAGGAGTAATAGTATTATTAATTTTAAACTAATGTTAGTCCACCAAGGTAATCATAGCCATTAGTATTACCTGCATCCTGCACCTTTACTTTTGTGCCATCATACGAGTATACATATTTAGCTTTTACCGTAGAACCACTTTTTACTTCCGGAAGCAAATTTAATGAATTCCAAGTAAAAATCAAATTTTTACGGGAATCATTGGTTAGGTTTGTCTTTGCCCATTTCCTTTATTGGTAATAAGTTGTTTTTTTATTGAATCATCTTTTTGTGAATAAATGCAAAGAGGCATAAGAAAAATTATATGCTTAAATAAAAAACATACGAAATACCATCAAATTTTATGATACACTTCGTCAAACGGAACTCTGTACCGTTCTCCCCAGATTCCTTTATTTCCATCCCGTATGCCACAGGGGATAGCCATATTTATCTCAGCGCCGCGAGGTAATTTGAGAGCTCTTCTTAATCGACGACTGTCCAAGCCTTCTAAAGGACAGGTATCATACCCTTCATTTGCCATCGCAATCATAAACGTCTGAGCGGCAAGCGCACAAGATTTGTGAGCAACCACACGCACATCATTCTCGGAAACTTCGAGCATCATCGGGCGAAAAATACTGATGATGTTAGCCAAGAGCTTCCTGAATAATCCTAAAATTCCAAAGAATCGGGCATACACAAACGGCATCAATGTCCCGTAGTACAATTCCCGGTCTTTAATGCGTTTCGCCTGACGTTCTTGGGGACTGTTACGACGAATATTTTCCCGTTCGAAGTCAAGCACAAGCCGTGCATGCTTCCTGTACCAATCTCTCCGGACAACGAAAACGACTATTTGTGGAGCGGTGGAAGCAGCCTTCTGACCAAGACAAGCTTTGGAAACTTCCGCCAACAATGCGGGGTCTGTAATGTGATAAAACTCCCACAACTGCATATTAGAACTACTGGGAGCCAGTGTCGCCAATTCTAAACAATGCTTTACCCTTTCCGAATCTATCGGTTTTGCTTTATCGTATGCCCGCACGGCACGGCGATAATGGAGGACTTCGTCTAAATTCATATATACTACTAATTAGAATTGCTTTTTTCCCTTTATCCGGGTGACATGCCTGTCACTTCTTTATTCTCACTTTTTCATTCAATTGTTGGATAACCACCTCTGCCATTTCTTTAGAACTGAACGGGTCTTGTCCCGTAACTAAATTATTATCAACGACTACTTTGGAGGTCATAGGTATAAGTGCTTTTTTATAATCGGCTCCCCTTTCTTTCAGCAATGCTTCCAGGTTAAACGGCACTTCATCTTTTCGTCTAGCAACGCTTTCTTCGAACCAGCTAAATCCCGTAAGCTTTTTATCCTTAATCAAATATTCGCCGTTGGACAGCCTGACATTCAGTAATCCGCTTACACCATGACAAATGGCAGCCACTATTCTGGTACTCTCATACTGATTTCTAATAATCTTCTGCAATACAGCATTATCAGGGAAGTCGTACATTGCACCGTGCCCACCAGCTAAATAAATACAATCGAACTGTTGCTCCGAAACTTCATCCAAGCTTTTTGCACGGTTTAGCATATCCCTGAATTCGGAGTTTTCCCAATATTCTTTGGATAATTTATCTAAAACAATTGGCTTTAAACTTTCAGGATCGACAGGTGTATCTCCTCCTTTCGGATTAGCAATCGTTATTTCATATCCCTGTTCTTTGGCACTGTGATAAATATGAGTAAACTCACTAAGCCATAATCCGGTTGGAAGTTTCCCATCAGCAAAACTTCCAATTCCGGTAACTACTATTAATATTTTTGGACTACACATAGGATTATCTTATATTATACAAAGTTAGAACATTCCTATAACTTGATTGTTTTAATCAACCACATTTTTTGATTAAATATAAATAAAAAAGGGCGCAGCGTCATCACGACGACACACCCTGGGGTTTGTACACTGTCTCCTAAATGTAATATCGCTTATTTATCTATCTACAATACTTTCCATAAGCACCTGCCAATTTCGAATCATACTGGTTCTCGGCATACCGGGGACCATTATAGCATTTCGCAAAAGCAGCCCAGTCCTTATTTTGTAAAGCTACGTGCATTGTCTTTGTTTGCTTGATGAAACGTCCCGCAAGAATTAACTGGTCAAACTCGCTTTTCATCATTGTATCCACTAGTCCTTTTACACTTTTCTCACCACAAGCGGCATAGTTGAATCCCATCACCTGGAACATTCCCCAACTAGCGGAAGCATCGGCGGCTTCATGATTTATCCGGCGTGCTTGCTCCAGACGGTCATATTCCTTCAGTCCACCTTTGTAATGGATTCTTTCCCATTTGGGATAAAGGATATGTTCGTTGCCATTCACATGGTCTTCAGGATTGATGCCTCTCTTCTTCAATTCCCGCCAGAAGATGTGTCCTTCAAAAAGAATAGCCGGCTTGCCGGGGGCAAAAAATCCTCCCCTTCCTCCGGTTTCCACTTCCGCCACGGCTTTTAGCGCAGCAGGTTCCACGTCGAGTAGTTCTGCCACAAGGCCAAAGTCAGCATCCGACAAACGCTCGCCGGGCACATGTCCGGTTGCCAGTAGGGCTTCCCAACTTCTGTATCCCACAATACCATCTGCATCCAGACCATGGGCCTTTTGGTATGCTACGACTGCGGCCTTGGTGGTTTCGTCAAATGTCCCGGTGACGGTGACACTCATTCCCTGCTTCTGCAAGAGTTGCTGAAGTCTTTCAACTTCTTTTCCCGTGTCATTTAATCTTAGTAGTCTCATATAAATTCTTTTTTTACTGTGTTAGTATGTATCTAATTTCTTTTACAATTGGCATCAGTTCCGCGACATCGACTTTCATCACCGCGATAACACCGTTGCCGCAATGACTCACATGGTCAGTAAGGACCAATCGGCCGTATGTTTCAGGCAATGTCACAGTGTAATAATAATGTCCGCCAGCATAGCGGTAAGTCAGTAGGTGCTGATCGGATATTCTCAGCAATTGCCTGTAAGCATCTGCAAAGCTACCTACCTTCGCCACCCTGATATCCGGGTGCCTGCGACTGTGTGTTTTCAACGATTGCCCAAGGACGTAAAAGCTTATCCTTGTCAGGAAGAGGGGTTGCCCTCGGGTACGCTGAGGAGATGCTTCTACTCCACCCTTTCTCTTATTGCGGAGAAAGAGTTTCTTGAAAGACTTCCATATTTCTTTAATCCGGTTAAACATATTCCATATTTATCTATCAAATTTACTCTTCTTTTCCAGATTTTCCTTTGCCTGTTGAACTTTACGCAGCACCTCAATGGCAGGTTGCGATTTAGCACGGTCTATGCTCAACTTCAACCGGCAAGCAGGGCACTCCAGTGCTTGTGCTGTCAGTAGCTGAAAAATAGAGGTTTCAATAAACGCACCGCATTGTGGGCATTTCAGTCCGGCTTTCTGTTCGCGGGAGTGGTCTCCAATACTATTACTCATTGTCTTAAACCTGTTTACTATATTTCATACATTATTGTTTTCCGGCTCTTCTGCATCTTCTATCTGCATACCGCTGGCAGCAAGATGAAGTAAATTGGAAAGCCCTGCAGGAACGTCCGTCTGCCTCATCCTCACTTTTACTTTCATATTGGCAGAGAGACTCTGGTCCACATTCTTCGTTCGTGAGCCTTCTGTTTGCTTAGGAGCAAGAGAGGCTCTCATCTTGAAACTCCCTCCCGAAAGGATTCCATTATTTTCTTTATCTTCTTTCAAAGAGAACTTTTCGTCTTCAGAAACAGAAAGTGCATCGAGAATCTTAATATCGAAATCAAAATCCGCCTCTTGTATCTGTAAGAGTGGCAACGGCACTAAAGTAAACAATGGTATGCTCACACTTTGTTGCTTCTTTCCGTTGACATCCCGGCTAGTATAAGTAAAAGTCAGCATGCGTATCTTGCCTGTCTCCCCCGTCACCGGATTATAGGATTCAAAAGTTATTCTCAGCAAGTAATCCAAATATTTCTGCGAAGTTAATGAATCAGCTTCGATCGTAGCTATCAAAGGGGCAGCGATTAACTGTTTTAATTCAAGCACCTGGCTACTGGTGGTATTTATACTTTTTTCTTCCATGAGCGGTGAACAGGATTAGGGATCATTTCATTACGAAATCTTCTACAAACTCGTCATCATCCAGTTGGGAGATGGCATAGCTACGCGGGCTGAATTTCAACTTAAACGAGTGGATTGCTTCTTCGGGCATACTTGCCAGCTCGTCTGCCGTAATTGCCACATCCAATTGGGGAAAAGTCTTCAAACTCTTAAAGTTAGCATCCCTGGACAGTTTCTCTATCAGTCCCGTAAGCGAAGCTTGTACATTTACATCCGCTTGCTCGCGGAGTTGAGTACCATCTTCTCCTGCAAAGAGACTTTTCAGATCCGAGTCATATAGAAACTTCTTTCGTATAACATCCATAAATCTTACTACCAGCACGTCGATTCTCGCCGTCCCGCTCGAAGTATCTACGGCGTCATACAAATTGTTCCTGAAAGCATTTCTCAGATTTCGGCTGAGAAATGCCTGAAAATCTCTCTGTAAGGCTTCTTCTTCCTGCAAGCGGGTGAAGAAATGTATATCCAGCTCTTTACGATCTATCCCCGAGGTGACCACAGTAGACACCACGCTTGTAATAGTTACTTTTGCCACTTCTTTCGCCAGTTCTTTAAGAAACTGCCGGAATTTATCATACATAATGTTAAACTGCTGCTGGCTCTCGGATGCACTTTTGATGCCATACTTCAATTCCAGTTCCATATCACTTACCATAATGTTAGGTAACTGGAAATCTTTAGCCTTTCCGTCTTTGCCATACGTGTCACTAAGTGCCAGAGAATACATGTTTGCATCATGTTGTGCCGAGATGATGTCCCTTAATATGGAACCGATAATAGAATTTAACTGAGCCATGCCATTTTAATTTTCTTATAAGAAAAAATACTATTTACACTTGATAAATTTCCAACGAGTTACCAAGCAGTTCCAGAATTTTAGCCAGTCCGGCAGGCATGCTGTCTTGCCCTGCCCTGACAGCAACATCCATGGTATATTCTACACAGTATTTTGACTCTGCCGTAGCTTTGGAGTCTTTTTTGGAGGAATAACTCGCATTCAACTTAGTGTCTACATGGAATGGACCGAATTTGGCTCCGGAACTCATGTTCCAATCACCGCCAGCCATAACGCTTTCACCTTGTTCCGATGCTGTAGACATAGAAGCCGAAATACCCGCCTTAAAGTTAATATCCACCGTATGGATTGCCATATAAGGTACAGGCACAATGGTGAGCAAAGGAACAGTCAACTGCATCATACGACCTCCTTGCATAAACGAGAATGATACGTTTACCGCTTTCTTCTCTCCTGTATCGGGGTCCACTTCTAATCCTACTTCCTGAATAAAATCCCAAGTTGTCTTTGCAGCCATAGCCTGCGCTTCTATACATGCTTTTAGCGGTCCGCCTATCAGACTGGAGAAAGGGATAGCCTGTAGTGCACTTGCACCTATTTGTGCCGGGGTTGAGTCAGTAGCCATAATTATAGCCTCCTTTTATTTTTTAATTAATGGATTCTTATGAGTTTACCTTACAAATATAAGTCGTTGCACAGAATAAACGCAATTCTATTTTTTGTTTTCCCGGTCCGGTTTATCAGTTTGTTCATCTGGTTTTGCCAATGCTTTCCGGTTATCCACACAGTTAAAACAAGAAATAATATCTTTCAGGTAGGGAGCACTGATAGGAAGCATCTTATCACCAATATAGAGCACCTTGTGGAAGAAGGCAGTCACGGCATAAATATTCACGATATAAGACCGGTGTTTGCGCATGAAAATATCTTTCGGTAGTTTCTCATAGAGCTGATAGAGGGTATATACAAAGACAATCTCTTTATGGTCTGCCAGGCGTATGTTGCAATAACTTCCCGAAGCTTCTATCCACAAAATGTCTTTATACAGAAATTTCCGGTGTTTTTGCTGGTAATAGAGAAATATGCCATCATCCACCATCTTCTTTACAGGAAAAGACTTCTCTTTACTTATGTCTTGTCCTTCTTCCAATTGCATCGTTTCTTTTTCTTGTTTTCTCATTTTTTTCATTTTATGCCCGGTTAGACTTTTTTCGTAAAAATATCATTCTGAAACTAAAAGGCAATATTTCCCACCGGGAGATAAGAATAATATCTTATTCTTAGTAGAATAAGTAAGTAGAATCCGGCTTGCAGCTTGAATATAAGTGTTGGTGGCAGTGCATACCACCGGATAACGTACTGGACATTGTTTGCCATTTGTTATCCGGTGGTGCACAATTGCATAGTAGTTTGCGCTATCTCTTGCTATTGTTACATCCGGTCTGCCTTGCAAGCTTTTCCAGTGTCCCAGCATTGTCTGTGGATTTCTGCTACAATCGTTACTACAAGAGGTAGCCATATACAGCCAAAAAGCTCCAGAAACAATTACACGACTAAAGGCTAATACATTCATCTTACCATTCATAATATTACCGTTTTGACGCTTGTAAATTAAGGATATATAATTTGTTACGAAAATTATTTGTTCCTTTCATGGAATCGGTTTTGTGATTTGGCTGATTGATTATATAAAGACTTATCCAATTATTCAACGGTAAGCAAACCGTTTATTCTTTTCTCTTCATAATCTATAAGATTGCGGGTGACAACGACAAGTTCCGATTTCAATCGGTATAGATTTGTACGCATAGTGAGGCGCATTTCCATGATTCTTTCTAATTCCTGCTTTATATCATCATCTGGTCCCAACTCCAACACCTGAGAGGTTATGTTATGCTTCACCTCGTATTGGGAAGTATTTTGTTCTTTGAGATAATCATATTGTGTCATGGTATACTCAATCAGATCTTCATACTCTAGTCGACGGCCTTCTGCCAATGCCTCTGCCAGGGGAATATAAAACAAGAGATCTTTAATCAGAGAACTATACTCAAGATGGATACGCCGGGTAATGTCCATATAGTCTTGTTCTTCTTTGGATAAAGAGGATGACATGAAGTAGAAAGAAGACATAACAACCTGATACTCCAGCTGTCTATTAATTTCCGTCAATAGCTGTTTGGCATACACATAGTTTTTCAACGACATACACGACACCACTGTATTGAGCACATATAAATCTATCGCTTTGAGGTTATCGGCAAGACGCACTTTGAACTCACTAAACCATTCCTGCTGCTGAGTGTAGAGAATGGTGTTCAGCTGTAAAATCTTTAAATCATGATGCAGCACACCGGTTTGTTGCAATGTGCGGTTCAGGATGAGAATAGAAATAATGCCGCCGATAATCCCTCCTATATAGTTGCCGCCGAAATCTATCCACATCGACACATCATCGGCGCCATCCATCCAAGTCATAGGATTTAGTTTAACCAGTGCCCAATTGATAGGCAAAGGCAATAGCAGAGTCAACGCAGTTATCTTTATCAGATCATACCGT
>JAUUNK010000148.1 GCA_030844565.1 Bacteroides ovatus | reverse complement strand
TGAAAAATCGGTTATCAGTCTCTATGAAGAAAAAAACGGCAATTTATGGATAGGTACCGATGGAGGAGGAATCAACCTGTATAATTCGCAAACTGACAAGTTTACCCATTTCCCATCCACTTATGGAGACAAGGTCATTTCCATTACAGGATTCTCTGAAAACGAATTGTTAGTTTCCCTCTACACCAAAGGAGTATTTACATTTAATAAGCAGACAGGAACCTATCACCCTTTCATCATAGTGGATGAGGAAACGAACTGTAAAGAATGCTTTTACGGCTATCTTCCATTAGCTAATCAGGTAGCTGATGATAAAATCTATATTATCAGTAGCAATGCCTATACTTATCATATCCCTACCCACACTTTTACCCGAATGCCTATGGATAAGGATTATGACCTGTCAAATGATGCATTGTGCCTCTCTTACTCCAATGAAAAATTCTCGCTGCTAAAATGTGCAAACCAGGCTTTCATCGTAGACCAGAAAAATGACAGCATCAAGCTCTTGTTTGAATTGAATAGAAAAGAAACAATCACTTCAATGTTTTATGATAGTAATCGCATGATATGGACCGGTACGGACAAAGGGCTCGGTTGCTTCGATATGGAAAGAAAAAAGTATCATGCCATCCATACCAAATTATTCAATAATGTGTCTTTCCTCACAGCTGATGGAAAAGGCCATTTATGGATTTGTGCCCAAAATATGCTGTTTTCCTATATCATCAAAGAAAATAAATTCATTCTGTGGAACAGTTCCGACGGTTTTCCGTCCAATGAAATCCTGTTTGCCTATCAAAAGCCTTCCAATCGAGATTTTATCTATCTGGGAGGTGCCGAAGGATTAGTCAAAATCAACACGAATATTCCTTATTCTGATGCTAAAACACCAGAAATATATTTATCCGATATCCTCTTCAATGGCAGTCCCTATATGAAGAAACTAAAAAGCAACACTATAAAAGTACCTTGGAATTATAACTCGCTTTCCATACATTTCCGAATCAAAGATAAAGATATTTTTCAGAAGAACCTGTTGCGATATACTATCTCAGGTCGAGGAAATCAACAGATAGAATCTTATGACCCTTTCTTAAATCTGTCCTCCCTGTCGCCGGGACAGTATGCAATATGGGTTTCATGCAATATGAAAAACGGAAATTATACCACTCCTAAACATTTAATTAATATTATCGTTACACCTCCCTGGTACAAGACCGAATGGTTTATATGCATAGCCATTATTATCTTTATATCTATAACCGTAGGGACAGGTTATGCTATTTTCCGACGGAAGGAACAAATCATGAAAGGCAACATGAACCATTTCCTTCAAGCTGTTTTAAATGATATTCTAAAAAACAAAGAAGAAAAGTTCCCGGTAGAAGAGGAGTCTCCGAACATAGCCACCCAACCAGAGGAGGATCGGGAGAAAGCAGAAGAAAGCAGCACTGAACTGATGCAAGAGAAACATGCTTTCACAAAAGAGGATGAGGAATTTATCAATAAACTAAACAAACTCGTCAATGAAAATATGGCGGGTGAAGAGCTTTCCATTAAATTCTTGACCGATAATATGGCTATGAGTCGGGCCTCTCTTTATCATAAGGTAAAAACATTAACCGGATTGGGTGTGAACGACTACATAAATCGACTACGTATTGAGAAGTCTGTTTATCTGCTAACCAATACCAATCTAAATATCAATGAAATATCTTATGAGGTGGGCTTTACTTATCCCCGTTATTTCAGTACCTCCTTCAAGCAAATAAAAGGAATGACTCCTACCCAGTTTAAAGAAGAAAAGAAACGGAAGACTACACAAAAATAAAAGAACTATTTCAGTTCGCTTTTTCTACTATCAGAATGATCCGAAACCATTGAAGCAAGAAAGTTATGGAAGAACCTAAATTATCCTTTCACATAATAATAAAAAAGAGGAGATTCCTTCTTTCGATTAGGAATCCCCTCTTTTTTATCTCGAATCGGAGAGTTTAGCAGATTAGCTATTAACTCTTTTTTCTTTGATTCTAGCCTTCTTACCAGTAAGAGCACGCAAATAATACAATTTAGCGCGACGAACTTTACCCACTTTGTTCACTTCGATGCTATCGATAGCCGGTGACTCAATCGGGAAAATTCTTTCTACACCTACAGTTCCGGACATCTTACGTACAGTGAAACGTTTCTTTTCTCCGTGACCGCAGATTTTAATAACAACACCACGGTACAACTGTACACGTTCTTTGTTACCTTCTACAATACGATATGCTACGGTTACAGTGTCACCTGCTTTGAAGCTCGGGTGTTGTTTTCCGGTAGCGAATGCTTCTTCTGCAATTTTAATTAAATCCATTGTTTTTCTTATTAAATTGTTTTATCGTTACAACGCAACATACCAAGCATCTCTTCTCTTGACAGCGATTGCGCGAAAGCGGTGCAAAGTAACAAATTATTTGCCACATAGCCAAATCTTTCGATAAATTCCCCCTCCCAACCTCCTTTCTTCCTTACTTTTTTAGCATTCTTATGCATTGAATGTGGGATTTATCATGTACATTTGTACCACGAATCCAAAATATTTAAGATGAAACGAAGCTGTACAAAGTTTATTCCGAGCGTAGTTCTAGCAGGATTGCTGCTCTTCTCTTCTTGTCACTCGACACACGACGCCACAAAAGCGCATTACAAAATTGCCAAAACAGAAGGCAAAATGAACAGTATTAATTCCAGTTGGGATGCCAATCCAGACCCCGAAGCGGTAGCTCTGCTGAAACCTTATAAAGAAAAGGTAGACAAAATGATGTATGAAGTCATCGGCGTGAGCGAAATGAAGATGGACAAAGGCTCGCCTGAAAGCTTGCTTTCCAACTTGGTGGCAGAAGTGGTACAGAAAGCAGGAGCACGTGCGTTGGGAAAACCAGCAGATATGGGACTGGTGAACCAAGGAGGCTTGCGCAACATCCTGCCGAAAGGAGATATTACAGTGGGAGCTGTCTACGAAATATTACCGTTTGAGAATTCTTTGTGTGTGCTGACAATGAAGGGAACGGACATGAAAAGATTATTGGCTGCCATCGCTGCCCGCAGGGGTGAAGGAGTCAGCGGGGTAAAGATGGAAATCACCAAAGACGGCAAGTTACTTAATGCTACCATCGGCGGACAGACAATAGAAGACTCTAAGCTCTATACCGTTGCCACCATAGACTATCTGGCAGACGGAAACGGAGGAATGGATGCTTTCCTTCAAGCAGAAAAAAGAAAATGCCCCGAAGGTGCCACTCTCCGTCAGATATTCCTCGACTATGTGAGAGAACAAACTGCTGCCGGAAAAAATATCACTTCTAAACTGGACGGTAGGGTGACCGTCAAATAAAACATCTAAAAACTTTTAAAGACAATGAACATGAAACGATTTCAGATATTCTTCCTTTTAGCGCTTTCTTTCTTCCTCACCTCCCCGGCGTGGGCACAACAAGAGAAGAAATTAACCTTGCTACAAACCAGCGACGTTCACAGCCGCATCGAACCAATTAATCAGAAGGGAGACCGCAACTTTGACCAAGGTGGCTTCGTGAGACGCGCCACTTTCATTAAACAATTCCGGAAGAATACTCCCGATATGCTGCTATTCGACTGCGGCGATATTTCTCAAGGTACACCTTATTATAATATGTTCCAGGGAGAAGTGGAAATAAAGATGATGAACGAGATGGGCTATGATGCAATGACCATAGGCAATCATGAGTTTGACTTCGACCTCGACAATATGGCCCGTCTCTTCAAGATGGCTAAGTTTCCCGTTGTATGTGCCAATTATGATGTAGATGCCACCGTGCTGAAAGGCCTGGTAAAACCTTACGTAATCCTGAAACGCAACGGTCTGAAAATTGGTGTATTGGGACTGGGCTGCAAGCTGGAAGGAATGGTGCAAGCGAATAAATGTGTCGGCGTAGTCTACAAAGACCCTATTGCCGTAGCTAACCAAGTAGCAGCCCAGCTTAAAGAGCAGGGTTGTGATGTAGTAGTTTGCCTTTCTCACCTGGGAGTTCAGATGGACGAACGCCTTGTAGCCAAAACCCGCAACATTGATATTATTCTGGGAGGGCACTCCCACACCTTTATGAAAGGTCCCCGAACTTACCTCAACATGGATGGAAAGAATGTGTCGATTATGCACACAGGAAAAAGTGGTATCTACGTGGGACAGCTTGACCTGACGCTTCATCGCCAATGAAATTGTTTATTTCCATTTTAATTGTTTTCATACTTTTCTTTTCCGGAGCCAACGTGGTCCCGGAAAGAGAAGGCATATCTCCATCCCCCCAAAAAACTATCCAAGGAAAAGGAGAAAAGCCCATTGCTTCGCAACCGCTAATGTTGCAAAAAGCACTTCACAACGAGCGCTGCCGACAGTGGGTGGACTCTCTCATGAACAAGCTGACCTTAAAAGAAAAGGTAGGTCAACTGTTTATTTATACCATTGCCCCCCTGGAAACAAAACGAAACCTGACCTTGTTGAACGAAGTGATAAACACTTATAAAGTAGGTGGGTTGTTATTCTCCGGCGGCAGAATGGAAAACCAGGTGATGCTCACCAACCGGGCACAAAAAATGTCAAAAGTTCCCTTACTCATCACCTTTGATGGCGAGTGGGGACTGGCAATGCGATTGAAAGGGACTCCCGCATTCCCTCGCAACCGAGTGCTGGGCTGCATACAGGACAATAGCCTCTTGCATGAATATGGTCGGGAAATGGCACGCCAATGTCAGCTTCTGGGCATACAAGTCAACTTTGCTCCGGTGGCGGATGTGAATATCAATCCGCTCAACCCCGTTATCAACAGCCGTTCTTTCGGAGAAAACCCTGCCGAGGTGGCAGATAAAGTGATTGCTTACGCTTCGGGGCTGGAGGAAGGAGGGATACTCTCTGTTTGCAAACATTTCCCCGGACATGGAGATACAGATGTGGATTCGCACAAAGCTCTGCCCTTACTGCCCTTCACCCGCGAAAGACTGGACAGCGTGGAACTCTATCCTTTCAGAAAAGCTATCCATGCCGGACTGGGCGGTATGATGGTGGGACATCTTGAAGTTCCTGCTCTCGAACCTAAAGAAGGTGTTCCTTCTTCCCTTTCACGCCAAGTTGTACACAACCTGTTGACAGAAGAGCTGTCATTCAAAGGGCTCATCTTTACCGATGCTCTAGCCATGAAAGGAGTAAACGGAAATACATCGGTATGTTTGCAAGCACTGAAAGCTGGCAATGATTTGCTCCTCGTTCCCCGCCGCCTGAAAGAAGAATTTCCAGCCGTATTGGAAGCGGTGGAGAAGGGTGAACTCTCTCGGGAAGAAATTGATGCAAAATGCCGTAAAGTACTTACTTATAAATATATCCTTGGTCTGGAACGTAAACCACATATACAGCTTTCGGGCCTGGCAACACGGGTGAACACGCCACAGACACGCGACTTGATACGCCGCCTGAATCTTGCCGCCATCACGGTGCTGAACAACCAAAACGACGTTCTGCCAATGGTAGCGGAAAAAGAAAGAAAGATAGCACTGCTTGAAGTGGGTAAGCCGGGAGAAGCGGATGTGTTAGCAAAACAGTTATCCCGCTACGCCACTCCGGTGCACTTCCGCTTGCGTCCGCAACTGACAGAAGTGGAGAACCGTCGGTTAAGTGATTCCCTGTCAGCATACAATCGGGTGATAGTAGCCGTCAGCGAACCTAAATCGGTTCCTTATCAGGCTTTCCTGAAAAAGTTTGCTCCTTCGTCTCCGGCTATTTACCTCTTCTTTACTCCGGAGAAGACCCTGTTAGAGACTCGCGAAGGGGTATCCGCCGCTTCAGCCGTGGTGTTGGCACATACTTCTGTCCCAGAGGTACAGCGACAAGTAGCAGATATACTTTTTGCCAAAGCTTCTGCAAACGGAAGGTTATCTGCCAGCATCGAAGGATTGTTCCATGCAGGCGACGGGGTTACCGTCACTCCGGATACTCCCCTACATCTGGTTCCGGAAGAGTACGGCTTGTCTTCCCTTGTCCTTGAACGAATCGACTCCCTCGCTTTGGCAGGAATCCGGGAGGGAGCTTATCCCGGTTGCCAGGTAGTGGTAATGAAAGAGGGGCACATGTTGTTGGACAAGTCTTTCGGCACGCACGCTGGCGCCGGAAGCCCACAAGTGAAAAACACAGATATATATGACATCGCCTCGCTGACTAAGACCACTGGGACACTGCTTGCACTTATGAAACTCTATGATAAAGGACGTTTCAACCTGACGGACAAGCTATCCCGCCATCTGTCTTTCCTGCAACAAACAAATAAGAGAGACATCACGATCCAAGATGTATTGTTCCACCAATCAGGACTTCCGGCAGGATTGGCTCTCTATCCCGAAGTGATTGATAAAGAAAGCTATCAGGGACGCCTGTTCAGCAGCCGGCGGGATGCTCATCATACCATCAGAGTCGGCACACGCACATGGGCGAATCCAAACTTCAAGTTCTTAAAAGAATATATATCTCCGGTGAGAACAGGCAATTATACCTGGCAGATATGCGACAGCCTTTGGCTGAACCGTTCTTTTCGCGAAGTACTCGAGAAGAAGATAATCGAAGTCCCACTCGGACAGAAACGGTATGTGTACAGTGATGTAGGATTTATCCTGTTGCGTTTCCTGGTGGAGCAACTGGCAGGCATGCCCATGGATGAATACCTTCAACAGGAGTTTTATGAACCCATGGGGCTGAAACGTACAGGCTACCGGCCATTACACAAGTTCTCCCGTTCAGAAATAGTTCCTTCTAATAGAGATATTTTTCTTCGCAAAGCCAAGCTTCATGGGCATGTGCACGATGAAACCGCTGCTTTTCAGGGAGGAGTTTCGGGCAATGCGGGATTGTTTTCCACCGCTGAAGAGGTGGCGCGCATCTATCAGATGCTTCTGAACGACGGAGAACTGGACGGACGACGCTACTTGGGCAAAGAGACTTGTCAGCTCTTCACCACTTCAAAAAGCAAGTTAAGCCGCCGCGGGCTGGGCTTCGACCGTCCCGACCCTCATTTCCCGGACAAAAGCCCGTGTGCTCCCTCTGCTCCTGCTACCGTCTACGGCCATACGGGATTCACGGGAACCTGCGCCTGGGTGGACCCGGTGAACAAGATAGTATATGTGTTTCTAAGCAACCGTATCTATCCCGACATCTTAAACCGCAAACTGAGCCAACTCGACATCCGTCGCCAAATGCAGGAAGCCGTCTATGAAGCAATGAAAAAGAAATAAGAATCTTCTTTCCTATAAAATCGGCAGAGCGTAACAAAACGGTATCCTGAAGACGCCGTTTCGCTACGCTCTGTTAGGGTTTTGTTTGAATGCAATATAAGTGTGAATTCTTTTCTCGTCAGAAGGATACACCTACCCGGAAACCAAGGTTGTTCAACTTGTCCACGCTGTAATGGAGGACCGTTGCCTTATTGGTTCCATAACTATAATAGAAAGCAAGGTGCAATCCCGGTCCGTAGACCCAAGGGAAGAAATTGATACCTAATTCAGGCGATACATAAAATCCCCAAGTGTTATCTCTTGCCTCAAGCATATTGAAGTTGGAACGCATCTTTGCATATTCAGCACCCATCTTTACACTGACGTAAGGCTGAACCGAACCGCCGCGATTCCATTGCCAACGACCTACCGCACCGAAAGGTAACTGGAAAAGCGTATGTTGTTGGTCAGTAGTCACTTCACCATTGGAAAGCGGAAATGTTTGGCGTCCTACGTATTCGTGGTTGGTGTGATAGCTCATGAAAAGTCCCAACCCGAAATTAGGTGTGACGAAATAACCACCTTCGAGGTTCATTCCCCAACCGCTGCCTTTATCTGCGAAGTCGTTGCTCAAGGGGAAATTAAATTGCCAATCGACGTTGGCGAATCCGTTGTCCGACAACTGTGCCTTAGCCGGCATGGCAAAGGCGATAGCGATGGCGGCAAACACCATCACTTTGATATATAAGCTTCTTATTGTTTTCATAACAGTTGTAATAGTTTATTTGTTAGTAAGATAGGGTGATTGAATGAATGACTGGTTGACAGCATTCACTGCCAGTGTCCGGTTAATCAATGTAGATCCGGTCTCAAACCCTGTAAGATAGCTGCTCCAGATGATGGGCAGTTTCTCTTTTGCTCCCTCAGGGGCTTTCAGATTCACCATTTCGGTCAGGAAAGAATTCGTACTATAACTATAGGTCACTGCATACGGATAGTACCAACCACCCCAGTTGCCCCAGTAATAGCTATCCCAGTATCCGGGATATCCCCACCACCATTGCGGACTGTTGTAGCCTATGAAATAGTAAGTGCTCTGAATGTAGCTCACTTGAATACCGAGGTCGGCTTTTTCTTTAGTGTCTACTTGTGTATAGCCTCTCTGATTCATATTTTGCTGGTAAGCCGCCAGAATATCCTGAGCCGATTGACCTTCCATATATTGAGGCGTATCTTTATCGGTGATAACGAGGATTTTATCAGGCAGGTAGTAGGTACTGAACTCTTTGAAGTTGGCTTCCTTGTCGTAGTTAGTGTATACCAGATAGTTATCATCCAACTTACCCATGTCCGGGTCTTTCTCACATGCAGTGAAAGCAAAGACCGCTAATAAAATAGGAATTAATTTCTTCATATCTTTTATAATGTTTAGGTTATGTAAATTCGTGCCCTGGTACCTTTAGGCTTTTGTTACTAAAGAACAACGAATGTGTAAAAAAGTTCGGGGCTAGAGTTATCTTTGCCTTTGATTTAACAATCAAGGGGTTACATTAGAAAAGAAATAGTAGAGAGGTGTCGGTGGACATGAAGATAAGTGCATCTTCATTCGATGAAAAGCAAAGGTCTATTCATGGCATGTATCCCCGGTTTCTGTCTCTTCCTCATGCAGAATGATAGGCGCTGTAGCTGCCTGGTAAGTGGTGAGTCCTCCAGACAAGTTCCACACCTTTTCATATCCGTGCTGAAGCAAAATGCGAGAAGACTGATACCCCCTGTGCCCCACTTGGCAGAACACATATATCTCCCTGTCGCGGGGTATCTCCTGCATACGGTCGCGGATTTCATTCATCGGGATATTCACAGCTCCCGGCAGGGAGCCAGTCGCATATTCTTCCTTCGTGCGCACATCCAAAAGGTATTTATTCTCTAATTCGAGGTCTCTCAGTTCTCTCCAATAGACAGGATGCATCTTGCCGGTGATAATGTTTTCCGCTACATATCCGGCAAGGGCTACCGGGTCTTTGGCCGAAGAGAAAGGAGGCGCATACGCCTGTTCCACTTGCATGAGGTCATAGATGCTACCGCCATGCTTGATGACGAGAGAGATTTCGTCAATCCGTTTGTCCACCCCTTCCTGCCCCACAACCTGTCCGCCGTAGAGCTTGCCCGTTTCTTTATCAAAAGTGATTTTTATGTGGAGAAGTGTGGCACAGGGATAGTAGCTTGCATGCGAATATGGATGGATGGTAGAAGACACATAAGGGATGCCCGCTTGCCTCAGGCGTTTCCCGGGCAAGCCTGTAGAGGCAACTGCCAGGTCGAAAACACGGGCAATGGAAGTTCCGATAGCACCCTCATACGGAATGTTGGCTCCCAACAGGTTATCGGCAACTATGCGTCCCTGTCGGTTGGCAGGACCTGCCAGATAGTTGAGCCAAGGTTTGCCCGTGACGGGATGACGGAACTCGATGGCGTCTCCGATAGCGTAAATAGATTCATCGGACGTTTGCAAATAGTCGTTGACAGCAATGCCTCCTGCTTCGCCTATCGTCAACCCGGCAGCCCGTGCCAGATTTGTTTCGGGGCGCACTCCGATAGAGAGAATCACTATGTCCGCTTTTACAGACTGCCCGCTCTTAAAGATAACTTTTATCTCTTTTCCCTCCCGCTCGAAAGAAGCTACAGCCTGTTCGAGATAGAGGTTGACACCTTTCTCCATTAAGTGTTGATGAACCAATGCCGCCATAGAAAAATCGAGGGGAGCCATCACCTGATTACCCATTTCCACGATAGAGACCCGGGCTCCGAGAGCATGCAGGTTCTCAGCCATTTCCAGTCCGATGAATCCGCCACCTACCACTACGGCGTGGCGTATCAAGTGATGGTCGGTATATTCTTTGATTCCGTCTGCATCGGTGATGCTACGGAGAGTGAAGATTCCTTCAGTATCGATGCCCGGCAACAATGGCCGCACAGGAACAGAACCGGTGGAGATAAGCAACCGGTCATAACTTTCTTCGTAAGTATCTTCGCTGGAACGTCGTACAGTGACGGTTTTCCTTTTCTTATCGATAAAGATTACTTGGTTTTCGGTCCGCACATCTACCCGAAAACGCACGGAAAAATCTTCCGCCGTCTGCACCAACAGCTTTTCCCGTTCCCGGATAACATCGCCTATATAATAAGGTAGACCGCAATTGGCATAAGAGATGTATTTACCTTTCTCAAGGAGGATTATTTCGGCTGTTTCGTCCATTCTTCTGATACGGGCTGCTGCGGTGGCCCCTCCTGCCACGCCCCCGATAATAACTATTTTCATATATATATTATGTGATTTGTTCCCTACTCAAATAACGTATAGCAAGCTGAAATAGTTCTTCCCCTTCTTTGGGTAGTTATCTGGAAAGCCGTATATTTGCACACCCTGTTTTTACCTTTTCTTATGTATCATGAGTAAAATTCTGATTATTGACGACGAAGTGCAGATACGCCATCTGCTGTCTCGGATGATGGAACTCGAAGGCTACGAAGTGTACCTGGCGGGCGATTGCCGTTCAGCTTTGAAACAAATGGAACTTCAGTCTCCTGACGTAGCCTTATGCGACGTCTTCCTGCCGGACGGAAACGGGGTAGACCTGGTAGTTGCCCTGAAAAAGATGGCACCCCACACGGAAGTTATCCTCCTCACGGCACACGGCAACATCCCCGACGGAGTGCAGGCAATCAAAAACGGCGCCTTCGATTATATCACCAAAGGTGACGACAACAACAAGATTATCCCCCTTATCAGCCGTGCGGTAGAGAAAGCCCAACAAAACCTCTGCCTCGGCAGAGCTGAAAAGAACGAAGGACAAATGTACTCGTTCGGCTCCATCCTCGGAGAATCAAAACCCCTTAAAGATGCTATCCTTCTGGCAAAGAAAGTGGCAGTGACCGATGTCCCTGTCCTGTTGACGGGCGAGACGGGAACAGGAAAAGAAGTCTTTGCCCAAGCCATCCATGCGCATAGCCAACACGCCAAAGGAAACTTTGTTGCAGTGAACTGCTCCGCTTTCAGCAAAGACCTTTTGGAAAGCGAAATGTTCGGGCACAAAGCCGGCTCTTTCACCGGAGCCTTGAAAGATAAGAAAGGTCTTTTTGAAGAAGCAAACCGCGGAACCATCTTCCTGGACGAAATCGGTGAAATGGCTTTTGAGCTCCAGGCTAAACTTCTACGTATCCTCGAAACGGGAGAATATATCAAGATAGGCGATACGAAACCCACCCGCGTCCAAGTGAGAGTGATTGCGGCTACTAACCGGAACTTGCAGGAAGAAATTGCCGCAGGTCGTTTCCGCGAAGACCTCTTCTACCGCCTCTCCGTGTTTCAGGTGTACTTACCATCACTTCGCGAACGCACGGGGGACATCCGGATTCTAGCAGAAGCGTTTGTTCGGAACTTCTCCGCCAAGCTCTCCCATCCCGTAAACGGAATGGAACCGGATTTTCTTGCTGCTTTGGAGCAGCAACCGTGGAAAGGCAACATTCGCGAACTGCGCAATGTGATAGAACGAAGCCTGATTGTGTGCGACGGTAACCGACTCACTGTAGCCGACCTTCCCCTGGAAATACAGAACTTTCATTATGAACATACCGAAGAGCACTCCCCGGGCAATTTTGAGCTTGCCGCCATGGAACGCCGACACATCACGAGGGTGCTCCAATACACCAAAGGAAACAAGACGGAAGCCGCCCGCCTACTGAAAATCGGGCTCACCACGCTTTACCGCAAAATAGAAGAATACAAGATAGGGGCGTCATTTTGATAGC
>JAUUNK010000147.1 GCA_030844565.1 Bacteroides ovatus | reverse complement strand
GTTTACGTAGTCCGTCAACTATTTGATAGTGGTCGGCGTAGACCATACCAAGGGTTGCTACATCACGCTGTGCCACCTCTATCATGCGCTCAAGGGCGAACAGACCTAAATCCAAGGGGCTTGGGTTGAGTATGAATAGCAAATAGGGAGTAGCCACTTGCATTGCGATGGTTTTCATCGTTTGAGTGGAAAAAGGACCAGAGGTTACGAGTAATTCGCATCCTGGTAGACAAACGTTTGTTTCCGGGGAAACCAATAAATAAATTTTGTCTACTAAAGGCGAAGCTTGTAGCTCTTTCACGGTATGCGTTGTGTCTTCTAAAGACCCAAAAGGGAGGAAACAAGTAATTTTTGTTTTCATTTATGCAGATAAGCTGTTATATTTCTCTACAAAAATAGATATTTTCTTATAGATACGGTCTATTTTTCTCTATTTTTAATGCCGGGGGTACCTCCCGTAGGGTCACTTGAGGAGTGCCAGTTGGCATTTAGGGATGATAATTCGGGGCTGCGTTTCTCTAGAGATACGCCTTGTGTCTTCGACACAGTATGCATTGAAGGCAGAAAACAGCATTTGTCAATCAGCTTCTTACCGGGAGTGACGATAGCAAGATAACCTCCTTTGTCGTTCAATGCCGGAAAGTTGGAAATCTCAATCAAGGTTTCTTTTCCTACCTTATGTTGGTTGACAAGTGCATAGACTGATTTAGTGAAACAAACATAGCTTTTAGGAGGAATTATGAGCGGGCGTGTTTCATCTTCGTGTTGCAAGACGGTAGTGCTGAATACTTCCCCTGTCTCTTTCATCTTATATAATAGGAGGGAAGTAATGGAAACAGTGGTGTCTGCCGGGTTATAGAGCTCGATGTATTCCGCGCCGTTTTTTGCATTATGGTACATAACTTCGTTGAAAAGAAGCAGATTCCTTGCCTTCTCCGGTTCTCCCGTGTCTGGTGGAGTTTCCGGTTCATCGGGGTTTTCCGACGGGTCGTCCGGTTCATTGGGAGGGACCACGGTTTCTACGCCGTTGCCGGTTTGAAGGTGGTGGAAAGTAAATCCTTTGCGGCGCGAAACAGTGTACACGCAGAGGATGCCATAACAGGAAGACGTTTGGAAAGTAGCGTCTTTCACCTGCCTTTCAAGGGTATAGGTGGGTTCAGTTTCCAGGCGGGTCCATAATGTCCACCAACCATTGGCGTCGCATTCCGCTTTGATAAACAGTTTGGGAGCATTGTTGTTTTTCATCAATTCCCTGCCTGAGGCTAACAAATGAAGTTGTTTTCCTGTTTGGCGGTAGAGTGCGATATTGTCTTTCTCTCCTCCGATTTGCAGGAAGTATCCATTCAACTCAGCCGAAAGGTCTGTGGAAGAAGAGGCAAGGTAGTAGCGGGCATAGTTGGCGGCAGATGGGTTGAAGCTGAGGCGGACACCTATCTCCCAGTGAGTGTTTCTGATGCAGGAAGATTCGGTTGTGATATAAGCGGTTCCGGCTGCTTCCTGCGGGTCGTTCAGGCGAATGCCTTCTTTGGCGGTGAGAGTGAATTTATCGGTTTCGCCTTCCCACGGAAGCTGCCAACTGGAATCGGTGTTTCCGGGTTTTTTGTTTTCTTCTTTTTCTTCGTCCTCGTCGGCAGGAGGAAGTGAACAATGGGTTAGCAGAGTGATAGAAAGGAATGACAGAAGAAGCAATGGAAAAAGATTGCTGTGTCTCATAGGTTTTCTATTGATTTATTTTGAGCGGTGAAATTACAGAAAAATTCCTATTCCGGGCAGCATTATCCATTCTTTTTAAGAGCTTATTACTATCTTTGCCCGATGGAAGTTAGTTATGCAAGACCTACATGTTCTTGAAATCACATGGTAAAAACATAATAAAACTAGAATATATGAGAAAGCTGATAATCTCTTTTGCTGCTTGCCTGGCGACTACTGCTTGCAGCGCTACCAATCATGGTCCGTTGAACTCCGACGAAGATGATACTAAACCTGCTCAAGTGGAAAACTGGAATGCTGCTGCCGACAGTTGTACTTTTGTATTGACAGACCAGTTCCTTAATAAAAAGAAAGGTACTTTCTGGGGCTCTGCCCACGACGAGAAAAAGAATTCCACAGTTCTTTACTGGCAGCAAGCGCATGCTATGGATGTAATAGTCTATGCTTACGAAAGGGTGAAAAGCTCCGACCCGAAGAAAGCCGCAGAATATGAGAACTATTTTAAGTTATGGTTTAAGAATCATGCCAACAATTGGTATGGCTGGAAAGAGCATGGAGACACTACCGGTTTCCTCAATGAATTTACAGACGACATGTGCTGGATTGCTTTAACCATGCTACACATGACGGAAGCTACCGGTGACGAGACGTATTATAAAATGGCTAAAGAAATCTATGACACTCACATTATCACCCGCGCCTGGGAAGATGGCAAAGGATGGGGATTGCCTTGGAAATCGAACGACAAGGGGCGCAACGCCTGCACCAACACTCCCGGCTGTGCCATCGCCTGCAAGCTTTACCTGAAAACGGGGAAACAAAAGTATCTGGACGATGCTAAAAAACTTTATGCTTATATCACTAACAATCTCTTGCTAAAGGATTTCCGTGTGGAAGAACCTCCTCTCACTTATACACAAGGCACTTTCGCCGAAGCCGCCCGCTTGCTCTATCATATCACTAAAGACCCCGCCTGCCTGACTAATGCCGAGAAAGCTGTCATTTATACGATAAGTAGCGATAGGTGTACGCACAACGGCCTTTTGCGAAATGAAGGAGATGACGGTGACCAAAGCATATTTAAAGCTGTATTTATACCGTATGCAGTCAACTTGGTTCTCGACGAATCCGCTTCGCCGGAAGTGCGCGATAGCATCAGAACATTTCTATTGTACAATGCCAGAACCCTGTGGAACGACCATCTTGACCGTGGCGCGTGGCCTGCCATGTTTTGCGATTTCTATTGGGGAGATACCTATTCTGCCGAAGATGACCTGAAATATAAAGGTTCTTTAGGAGCACAAGCCAGCGGAGCGTCTTTGCTGGAAAACGTAGCCCGCATGGTGGGGAAATAAATTACGGAGTATATACAATTCTTAGAAACAGATATGATTATGAAACATTTATTCTTAACGGCAACTTTGCTGGTTGCTGCGGCGCTTGTGCGTGGACAAGTGACCATACAGGAACGACCTTCTAAGGGAAAACATATTTTTGAGTTATCCACTCCCCGGGTAAATGCAAAGGTGTATTGCGATGAGAATGACTATCTGGTAGTGAAGAAAACGGCTGCATTATTTAGCGAGGATGTAGAAAGAGTGACTGGCAACAGGCTCAACCTGACTCATACCCTCAAAGGAGCTAAAAACATAGTGATTGCCGGAACGATTGAAAAGAATGCGCTCATCCGCGAACTGGCGGAGAAAGGAAAAATAGATATTGCCCCTTTGCACGGAAGCTGGGAACGCTACCTGGTTCAGACAGTGAAACGTCCTTTCCCCGGAGTAGACAAAGCGCTGGTTGTGGCAGGAAGCGACCGCAGGGGAGTGGCCTACGGGCTTTTCTCTCTGTCGGAGATGATAGGAGTTTCGCCTTGGTACTGGTGGGCGGACGTACCAGCCAAACACCGCAATGCACTTTATGTCGATGCACCTGCCACCCTGTCCAAAACTCCTTCTGTAAAATACAGGGGAATCTTCCTCAATGATGAAGACTGGGGGCTTCAACCGTGGGCTGCCAAGACTTTCGAGAAAGAACGCGGTAACATCGGTCCTAAGACCTATGCAAAGATATGTGAACTGCTCCTGCGTTTAAAAGCCAACCATTTGGCTCCCGCTATGCATCCGGTATCTACTGCTTTCAACCAGATTCCCGAGAATAAGTTGGTAGCCGATACGTTTGCCATTGTGATGGGGTCCACCCATTGCGAACCTTTGTTGCTTAACACAGCCAGCGAGTGGAACAAGAAAACCATGGGACCTTGGGATTATAACAAGAACGGAGAAAAAATCAAGGAAGTGCTTGCCAAGCGTGTAGAAGAGAATTGTGCTTATGAGAATGTATATACCCTTGCATTGAGAGGGCTGCACGATGCTGCAATGGGTGTCGGCGTGCCTATGAAGGAGAAAGTAAAGACACTTGAAAAGGCACTCCTGGACCAGCGTAATATCCTGGCTCAACATATAGACCGTCCTATCGAAACTGTGCCTCAAGCTTTCACTCCTTATAAAGAAGTGCTCGAGATATATTCCAACGGACTGGAATTGCCGAATGATGTAACTATTATCTGGCCTGATGATAATTTCGGTTATATGAAAAGACTCAGCAGCCCCCGCGAAAGAGAGCGTTCGGGAAGAGCCGGTGTCTATTATCATGTGTCCTACCTCGGAGTTCCCCACAGCTATTTGTGGTTCAGCACCACCCCGCCTGCCCTTATGTACGAGGAATTGCGCAAAGCCTATGATACTACTGCCGACCGCGTGTGGCTGTTGAATTGCGGCGACCTCAAAGGAGCCGAGATGCAGGTATCGTTGTTTTTGTCTATGGCTTACGATATAGACCAGTTCAGCTTTGAGAATATTGCTACCTATCCGGCGCGTTGGCTGTCCGGGCTTTTTGGCGACAAACATTATCAGGAGTTTGAAGATATAACCCGTTCACACATTCACTTGGCTTTTTCCCGCAAACCGGAATACATGGGATGGGGATACTGGAATAATTTCTGGGGAATCGGAGAAAGACGTACGGATACAGAATTCTCTTTTGCCAATTATAATGAGGCGGAGAAGCGTCTGACAGAATACAAACGTATCGGAAACGCAGTGAGCCGGATATTGGAAACGTGCAACAAAGATGAGTATCCCGCCCTCTACCAGTTGTTATATTATCCGGTCAAGGGCGCTGAATTGATGAATCGCATGACAATGACCGCCCAATTCTTCCGCCAATATGCCCGGCAGCAACGTGCAGCTACTCCCCGCCTGAAGGAAGAAGTGAAAGCTTGCTACGACAGCCTGCACACTATTACCGGTGGCTACAATGCGTTGCTCGAGGGAAAGTGGAATCACATGATGTCCATGAAGCAGAACTATGACGGCTCGAGTGCCTACTTCCTCATCCCTTTGATGGAAGAAGAGTATACTCCTTTGCAATCTCCACGCCTGACATTGCAGGTCGAAGGTGAAACAGTGAATAAGGCCTCTGCCAATTACCATATCCTACCGGCTTTTAGCACTTATTCGCGCCGTAAACATTGGATAGATGTCTACAATCAGGGAACGGGTACGCTCGAGTGGACCGCTAAAGCGTCCGATGAATGGATAAAGCTATCACAACACTCCGGAGCTACGGCTACTGAAAATCGTATAGAAGTATCTGTAGACTGGGAGAAAGTGCCGGCGGGAGAAAAGGTTTCGGGCTATGTAGAATTCTCTTCGGGCAATCAACAAGACAAAGTGTTGGTATCCGTATTCAACCCTTCTTCTCCTACCCGCGAGGAAATTCAGGGGTTATATGTCGAAGAAAACGGTTATGTATCCATTCCCGGAACGGGCTTTCAGCGAAAACATGAAAATGATGCAATAAAGATGAGAATCATCGATGGGCTGGGAATAGAGGGAAAGGCGTTGCAACTGGGCGACCCGCTTGCTCCCTTGCAGACCTATCGTGCAGTGGACGCTCCCCGGGTAGAATATGATTTCTACACTTTTAATGCAGGAATGGTGGATGTCTATACTTACGTCCTTCCTACCTTTCCTCTGGATGCCGACCGGGATTTTAAAATGCCGGAACACACCAATAGTGATACGAAATACAGTGTCCGGATAGACGATGGCTCTATTGCCACTCCTGCCACTTCGGCTATAGAATATTCCCAGATATGGTATGAAAGTGTGCTTCGCAATTGTAGAGTCAATAAATCTACACTTTACGTGAAGAAGCCGGGCAAGCATACGTTGCAAATCCGTTGCGGCGACCCCGGTGTTGTCATCCAAAAGATTGTGATCGACTTCGGTGGAATGAAGCGTTCTTATATGGGACCGGGCAGCACGCTGTGCCAATTGTGGGAATAAGTTTTAAATATCCACTACTTCTTCTTCTAATGCAGCTAATTCCCACGCCCGATAGACGACGGCAATGTAGCGTACCTGCGTAGACCCCGCCTGTGCTTTGAGTTTATCTTCACCGGAGTACTGGCGGAGTTGCGTGCAGGCTTCTTCCAGCTTGGCGGCAACTTCAGCATCGGTGGCATCATGTTTCAGATACTTCAATTCTACTACATAGCTATACTTCATCTGGGGATGGTTCACCAAGTTGGGTGACAGCCACAGGTCGCAATAGCCTTTGTTCAGTTCCCGTTCGGGCCAGATGATGTAGTGGTTCGTCAGGCTCATGTATACCATGTGAAAGGTTTGCATAGCCTTTTCTCCCTCGATATAATCGCGGATGGAAGTTTGGCGGCGCAGTTCCTCTGCAAAGTATTCGAATATCGCCCGCCATTTGCCTTCATAAGCCATGTCGCTCATTAGCTCGTTCAGGTGCATTGTCTCTATCTCGAAGACACCTGCTTCGCGATAGCCCGTCTCAATATAAGAAAAGAGCATGCGGCGAATCGTTTCATTGGGTACTTTTAAGGCTACAAGGCCTTTCTCTTCCCGGTCGATGGTGAGTATGCCGAAGTAAAAGAGCAGTGAGATAAAGTTGGCGGGCTTCGCCAAATCCTCAGCCGGGAAATTCGGGAGGATGTTTGAGATGATTTCTCCTTGCTCGGCGATGCGGCATATCTTAGAGAAGTTGCCGTTTAGCTTTTTATCCAGAACGATAAGATAGCGCAGTTTGGCATAGTCGGTCTTCACATTACTATCTACCAATAAGTCGGGATTACGGCCGTAGGTAATCAGATAATTCATGAAGTAGAATACCATGTCGGGATTGTATATTTTTGTATCGCAGCAATACTTTGAGAAGCAGTAATTATTATACCATTCATGCATCACTGCCAACCGTTCGTTTACATCACCCACGGGACGCTTTTCGCTTTTGTAATATTCCAACATTTGCCGCACTTCGTCTTCTGTAAAACCGAGAAACTCATTGAAGCGGGGCTCCATAGATGCCTGGTGGGCAATGTTGAAACCGCTAGTCACGTCGTCCAGCGTCACGGGTGATACACCGGTAATGTACATTCGCTTCACAGGAGCATTATCCCCGGTGGTCATTTCTTTTAGTTTGTTGAAGAAGAAACGGTAGAAACCGGCGGCATGGGTCAACTCATGATAACGCTCATGACCATGGCGGGAAAGGACTACATTGGTAAAGTTGTCGTATTCATCAATGATGATGTACAGCGGCAAATCAGCTTCCTGACAGCTTTGCATTAAATAATCCAGTCGGTCTGCGGCGGTAATACATGTTTCATATTCTTCCATATATCTTGCAGGAAACAGATGTGCATATTTACTGTTGAACTTTCTGAAACAAGTTTTCACATACGATTCAAAAGACGACTCCAACCTGTCCATATCCGGGCTTACACCGGCAAAATTGAAGCTCAGGATGAGATATTTGTTGCGTTCCGGCGTGGGATGTTTGCCGATATAATAGTTGCCGAACAGGGTATCAAATTGACCGGCGGCGGTTATATCATAATAGGCATGCAAAATAGACAGCCACAGGGATTTTCCGAACCTGCGGGGACGAATCATAAACAAGAAACGGGGAGAATTTTCCACTTCTTCAATAAAACGGGTCTTATCCACATAGTAATAATTCGCTTCATTTAAAAGCCGAAAGTCACTCAATCCGTAAGGTATCTTCTTAGTAGCCATAAGTTTTCCTTTTTTAATTAAAGCAAAGTTATTGTTTTTTTCTGAACGGGAGACAATATGTTTTTGTTTTCTCTATAAAACCCTGTTTATGAAGTATTAAAAAGTGGCTTGTCAGCTATTAATAATTGAGTTCCAGGGTATTAATACCTGTCATGTAGGATGTTAATACCTGATAACTCAATTGTTAACATCTGACAAACCGATTATTAACAACCATCGGATGGAATGTGAATACCTATCAGAGAGGCTATTGTATATTAAAGAATGCCCTCGTTGCACACTGGCGGCAACGAGGGCATCTTTTTGAAGAGAGAGCTTTACGCGCCCTTTTCATATTGTTATTAGAAAAAAAACTTTCTTAAATATTTCCCACCTTAATCAGATATTCGGCGATCTGAACTGCATTGAGTGCTGCTCCCTTCTTGATTTGGTCGCCTACAATCCAGAAAGTCAGACCATTCTCGTTTGCCAGGTCTTTGCGGATACGACCTACATACACCGGGTCTTTTCCTGCAAGGAAGAGAGGCATCGGATATTCCTTTTCTGCCGGGTTGTCCTGAAGAACTAAACCTTCGCCTTTTGCAAAAGCTTCGCGGGCTTCTTCTATGGAGATGGGGCGTTCGGTCTCCACCCAGATACTTTCCGAATGAGCGCGCAGGGCAGGAACACGTACGCAAGTGGCGCTCACTTTCACATCGGAGTGCATAATCTTGCGGGTTTCGTTATACATCTTCATTTCTTCTTTCGTGTAGCCATTATCCGTGAATACGTCGATTTGCGGAATCAGATTGAAAGCCAACTGATAAGCAAACTTCTCTACGGTGACAGGCTCGTTTGCCAATACCTGACGGTATTGTTCGTAAAGTTCTGCCATGGCAGCAGCACCGGCACCGCTAGCGGCCTGGTAAGTAGAAACGTGTACGGTCTTTATATGAGAAAGTTGTTCGATTGCTTTCAGGGCGACCACCATTTGGATGGTTGTACAGTTCGGATTGGCAATGATACCGCGCGGACGCACTTCTGCATCTTTCGGGTTCACTTCGGGTACCACCAAAGGCACATCTTCATCCATGCGGAAAGCGCTGGAGTTGTCAATCATCACGGTACCGTATTTGGTGATGGTCTCGGCGAACTCTTTGGAGGTCCCGGCACCTGCGGAAGTGAAAGCGATATCTACTCCTTTAAAGTCGTCGTTGTGTTGCAAGAGTTTGACCTCGATCTGTTTACCGCGGAAAGTATAAGTTGTTCCGGCACTACGTTTAGAACCGAACAAAACTAACTCGTCCATCGGGAAGTTTCTCTCATCGAGCACGCGCAGGAACTCTTGTCCTACGGCTCCGCTTACGCCAACAATAGCTACTTTCATCTTTTCTTTTTGTTTTATGTGAATACTGTGTCTAACTGTCTTTCTTGCTATTCGTAAAGAATTGGTCGCAAAATTATAACATTTTGCCATATTATCGGCATTTCCAGGCGAATATTTATCAGAATCTTATCTTTCCCTGCCAATTGGGGGTGTTAACTTTTTCGTTATCTTTGCAGGGAAATATTAAAATCTTAAGCGTATGCACTTGTTTGACTTTGATTTAATGCTCCCGATAACCGACCCTACATGGGTGTTTTTTTTGGTGCTGATTATCATTCTTTTCGCACCAATGGTGTTGGGACGTCTGCATATACCGCATATCATCGGGATGATTCTTGCCGGGGTATTGATTGGAGAGCACGGTTTCAATATATTGGAGCGCGACAGCAGCTTCGAGCTTTTCGGAAAGGTGGGATTATACTACATTATGTTTCTTGCCGGACTGGAGATGGATATGGAGGACTTCAAGAAAAACCGTACGAAAGGTATGGTCTTCGGTTGGTTCACCTTTATTATTCCGATGGTGATGGGGGTGTGGAGTAGTATGCAGTTACTGGGATACGGCTTCGTCACTTCGGTATTGCTGGCAAGTATGTACGCTTCGCACACGTTGATTGCTTATCCCATCATCAGCCGCTATGGCTTGTCGAGGCTCCGCAGTGTGAATATCACTATTGGTGGTACGGCGGTGACGGTAACCTTGGCTTTGATTATTCTTGCCGTGGTGGGAGGTATGTATAAAGGTACGGTAGACGGCATGTTCTGGGTGCTTCTCATAGCGAAGGTGGCTTTTCTGGGTTTCCTCATTGTTTTCTTTTTCCCTCGCATCGGGCGCTGGTTTTTCCGTAAGTATGATGACAATGTGATGCAATTTGTCTTTGTGCTCGCTATGGTGTTCTTGGGAGGCGGATTAATGGAGTTCGTAGGAATGGAAGGTATCCTCGGGGCTTTTCTTGCCGGATTGGTGCTTAACCGCCTCATTCCGCATGTCTCTCCGCTAATGAATCGGCTGGAATTTGTGGGCAATGCCCTGTTCATTCCTTATTTCCTTATCGGAGTAGGAATGATTATAGATGTGCGTAGCCTCTTCACCGGCGGCGAAGCCTTGAAGGTGGCTGTGGTGATGACTGTGTTTGCCACATTGAGCAAGTGGGTGGCAGCATGGATTACACAGAAAATCTACCGGATGCAACCCAATGAACGGAGCATGATGTTTGGTTTAAGTAACGCCCAGGCGGCGGCTACGCTGGCTGCCGTATTGATAGGTCACGGCATTATTATGGAAAACGGCGAACGCCTGCTGAATGATGATGTACTGAACGGCACGGTAGTGATGATTCTGTTTACATGTGTCATCAGTTCCTTTGTTACTGAACGGTCGGCACGGCGTTTTGCTACACGTGGCGAGGACATCAAGTTTGAAGATAAGAAGGATAAGAGCCAACCGCAACAAATTCTGATTCCGGTGGCGAACCCTGATACCATTGAGGAACTTATCAACCTGGCGTTGGTTATCAAAGACCCAAAGCAGAAAAACGAATTGATTGCATTAAATGTAATCAACGATAGCAACAGTTCGGAAAATAAAGAACTTCAAGGCAAAAGAAACCTGGAAAAAGCAGCCATGATTGCTGCCGCAGCAGATGTCGCTGTGACAAGGGTAAGCCGCTATGACCTCAATATTGCGGCGGGTATCATTCATACTGTTAAGGAGTATGACGTGACGGAGCTTGTTATCGGTCTGCACCGCAAGGCAAATATTGTAGACTCCTTCTTCGGCAGCCTTTCCGAAAACTTGTTGAAGGGGACATACCGCCAGGTGATGATAGCAAAATTCCTGATGCCGGTCAACACCTTGCGGCGTATCATTATCGCCGTTCCGCCAAAAGCCGAGTATGAAGCAGGCTTTCAAAAGTGGGTGGAACACTTTTGCCGGATAGGAAGCATACTGGGTTGCCGGGTGCATTTCTTTGCCAATGAGCGAACGTTGGCACTTCTGCAAACATTATTAAAAAAGAAATACAGCAGCACTCCTTCTGAATTCACTTTACTCGAGAGCTGGGAAGACTTGCTGATACTTACCGGGCAAGTGAACTACGATCATCTGTTGGTTATCATTAGTGCGCGACGGGGTTCCATCTCCTATGACCCTTCGTTTGAGAAGCTCCCGGCGCAGCTATCTAAATATTTTGCCAACAACAGCCTTATCATCTTGTATCCCGACCAATATGGAGAGCCGCAAGAAATTGTTTCCTTCTCCGACCCGCGCGGATACAATGAGTCGCAACATTATGATAAGGTAGGCAAATGGTTTTATAAATGGTTTAAGAAGAATTGATGGAAGACTGGCAACAAAGAACGCAACTCCTTTTAGGAGAAGATAAGACGGGCCGTTTGCAAAAAGCACATGTACTTGTAGTAGGTCTGGGCGGCGTAGGTGCTTATGCAGCGGAGATGCTGTGCCGCGCCGGAGTCGGAAGAATGACGGTAGTCGATGCGGACAGCGTGCAACCTACCAATATCAACCGCCAACTCCCTGCGTTGCATTCCACGTTGGGGATGCCCAAGGCGGAAGTGCTGGAAAAGCGGTTCAGAGACATCAATCCCGAGATAGAACTTACTGTTCTGCCTGTTTATCTGAAAGACGAAAACATCCCCGAATTGCTGGATGCAGCCCGCTATGACTTTATTGTGGATGCGATAGACACCATCAGCCCCAAATGTTTCCTTATTTATGAGGCGCTGAAACGCCGCATCAAGATAGTATCCAGCATGGGAGCGGGAGCGAAAAGCGACATTACGCAAGTGCGCTATGCCGACTTATGGGAGACGTATCATTGCGGCCTGAGCAAGGCAGTGAGGAAACGTTTGCAGAAGATGGGAGTAAAGGCGAAGGTCCCTATAGTTTTCAGCACGGAACAAGCGGATGCCAAAGCCGTGTTGCTGACGGAGAACGAGCAAAATAAAAAGTCCACTTGCGGGACGGTGAGCTATATGCCGGCAGTATTCGGATGTTATCTGGCGGCGTATGTAATCAAACGCTTATAGGAGTATGATAGAATTAGAAGGAATAACTAAGAGTTTTGGTCCCTTACAGGTATTGAAGGGAATCGACCTCGAAATCAACCAGGGAGAAATAGTGAGCATCGTG
>JAUUNK010000146.1 GCA_030844565.1 Bacteroides ovatus | reverse complement strand
CTTAGCGGAAGTTCGGTTCAAACAGGTAACCTGGTGGTAGATGAAATGTCTTACGAAGAAACCTATTATTCCTTCGACCTCACTTCCTTTCTGCAAGAGAACCTGGGGACGACGGGCTACAACCGGCAGAAGCTGCAATTGTATCTTCCCGACAATCTGTTTTATACCACCTTCCAAGGAGTGATATTCGGCGATGCCGACCACACCGCCAACAAGAAGAATACCCAACTTATCGTACTTTATAAAATCTACCAGAAATAATGAAGAAAGTTCTAATCTACCTGTTTACCCTTTGCAGTCCCGCTTCGCTACTGACTGCACAAAATACCACGAACTCACCCACCTCCATGTTCGGACTCGGCGAACTCTCCACCGGAGAAGGCGGCATGTATGCCGGACTGGGAGGAGCAGGCATTGCCTTGCGCAGCACCAATTTCCTGAACGCTGCCAACCCCGCTTCCCTAACCGAACTAACAGGACAACACTTTGTGATAGACGCCGGCATCATGGGAGCCTATCAAAGCTATACGCAAACAGGGGCTACCAACCACTCCGTCACGGGCAACCTGAACAACTTGAGCATCGGTTGCAAGATACGCCCTCATTGGTATGGCGCTGTCTTTCTTGCTCCCGTGAGCAGTGCCGGATATGCCATCACGCTAGAACAGGACGTGGCAGGAACCACAAGCAGCACTGTTTCTTCTTTGTTCGAAGGTACAGGAGGACTATCCAAAATGGGAATCAGCAATGCCTTTCTTTTCGGAAAAAGGCTCTCGGTAGGCATTAATATCTCCTATGTCACCGGAACTATCACCCAAAGCGAAATGCAAGGCAGCGCCACCGAAGAAATCAGTTCTTATAAACATGCCTTCTATGCCGACCTGGGTATACAATATAAATGGAATCTCGACCGCGACCGCGGGAAACGTTTATCATAACCCGGTGAAACTGTTGCTCGGCGCCGGCATCAGTAATTCCTACACCGTCATTCAAAAGAAGAAAGCGACGGATTATTACATCAGCGCCGGACTTTACAAAGCACTACACAACAACAATGCCATCTCACTGGGAATAAAATACAAAGGTCAAATGAAAATAAGCAACGGCATGCAACGGGAACGCGGACTCTCCCTATTTATGAATATCACCTTCTCCGAACGCACCTATCGTGCTAAACTACAGTAAGTCTCTTTCTTTTTTTATGCAAATTGTATGCAATTTTGTGGAATTACTCAGCGGATTCCCTATCTTTGCACTCAAAACAATTTAATATTAATTTCAGCAGAATGAAAAAGACATTACTCCTGGCCACTTTAGGCTTTTTCAGCCTTAGCGCATTGGCACAAGACGCAAAAAACGAAGAAGGCTTCGTATTCACGACAGTGAAAGAAAACCCGATTACATCTATCAAAAACCAAAACCGCTCGAGCACGTGCTGGAGTTTCTCCACACTGGGATTCCTGGAATCGGAACTACTGCGTACAGGTAAAGGCGAATATGACCTTTCTGAAATGTTTGTAGTGCACAAAACGATGGAAGACCGAGGCGTAAACTATGTACGCTACCACGGAGACAGCTCTTTCTCACCGGGAGGAAGCTGCTACGACATCATATATTGTATGAAACACTACGGCCTTGTTCCACAAGAAGCAATGCCAGGCATTATGTATGGCGATTCTCTGCCTGTACACAATGAGTTGGACGCTGTTGCCGGTGCATACGTAAATGCCATCGCCAAGGGAAGCTGGACCAAACTGACTCCGGTATGGAAAAAGGGACTAAGTGCTATCTATGATACTTACCTAGGACAGTGCCCCGAAAACTTCACTTATAAAGGTAAAGAATATACTCCGAAAAGCTTCGCTGAGTCTCTCGGTCTGAATCCGGATGACTATGTATCCCTTACTTCTTATACCCACCATCCGTTCTACACTCAGTTCGCTATCGAAATTCAGGACAACTGGCGCAACGCCCTCTCTTATAACTTGCCTCTCGACGAACTGATGGCTGTGATGGACAATGCCATAAGAAAAGGATATACCTTCGCCTGGGGTAGTGACGTGAGCGAACAAGGTTTCACCCGTGACGGCGTAGCCGTAGTTCCCGACGCAACAAAAGGCGCCGAACTGACAGGCTCGGACATGGCTCGCTGGACAGGTCTTACTGCTGCCGATAAACGCAAGGAATTAACTTCCAAGCCTCTCCCGGAAATGGAAATCACACAGGAAATGCGTCAAGAAGCCTTTGACAATTGGCAGACCACCGACGACCACGGCATGGTTATCTACGGTATCGCCAAAGACCAGAACGGCAAAGAATACTTCATGGTAAAGAACTCTTGGGGCAAGACTGGCAAATACAACGGCATCTGGTATGCTTCTAAAGCATTCACAGCTTACAAGACTATGAACATCCTTGTCCACAAAGATGCACTTCCCAAGGAAATTGCTAAGAAGCTGGGGGTGAAATAAGTTTATCGACATACTCCATAAACTTTTCTTTGTAGTTTTCCCCAACAGGAATATAAACTTCTTTATCGAAGATAATTCGTAAACGGGAAACTTCGGTAATTTTCCGGAGATTAACAATATAAGAACGGTGGACCCGCAGGAAATGCGTGGGAAGCCGTTCTTCCATTTTCTGTAGACTGGTGAGCGTGACAACAGGCTTTTCTTCTCCTTCCACAAAGATATGGACATACTCGCTCATCCCTTCGATGTACTTAATGGAAGAAAGATCCATCCGCACTACCCGGGAATCACTCTTTACAAACAAACAATTCCCCTTTATACGCGAGCTTCCTCCAATCTCTCCTTGTTGCTCGAGCAGATGGAGTTCGTGCTGCCGCCTCGCTTTATCCGCTGCTTTTAGCAGGTCTTGAAACTCGAAAGGTTTAAGAAGGTAATCCACAGCATCGAGCTTGAATCCCTCCACCGCATACTCAGAATAAGCAGTAGTGAAAACCACCAATGGATTTGTGACGAGCGAACGCACAAAGTCTACTCCGTTCAAGTCGGGCATATTGATGTCTACAAATATCAAGTCCACCTCTTCTTCGGACAGCACTTTCATCGCTTCGAAAGCATCGTGACAGGATTTTACCAATGTGAGAAAAGGAACCCGCCGGATGTAACCGGACAACTGCGAAAGCGCCAACGGCTCATCGTCAATAGCAATACATTTCATTATAATAAGGGAATAATTAAAAGTACATCAAAGCGTGTCTCATTATCTTCGATAGAAAGCGTGTAGTCGTTCACGAACAATAGCCGTAGTTGTTCAGCAAGAACAAGACGAAAAAAGGAAGAATACTTAGCCACGAATCACGGACAAAGTGATACATTCCATCCCTTTCCAGTCCGCCGCTGACAGGAAAATAGCCTCCTACCAGGGGAATCAGGAAAACGACTATCCAGAGGATGCCATAGATGCACTGCTCGAATGCTTGCTGTTTCTGTGACCGTTTCACGTTGCTTTTCTTGAATATTGTATTTACGAAGCAAAAGTAAAAAAGTCGTTTCTTACCTACAAAAGATATCGACAAACACTGAATTTTTATCGGTTATTCCCTATCTTTGTCAACGCAAATCACAAACCGCAAAAATGAAGAAGCTGCTCCTACTCTCTACACTTTTGATAAATTGTGCCTTTATGCAAGCACAAGAAGTCTTCCTGAATGCTGATTTGATAAGCAACTACATCTGGCGTGGAATGAAATTGAGCAATGCCTGTATACAACCCGTTGTGGGTGTATCATGGAAAGGACTCACCTTTTCAATAGACGGCACTACTGAATTCAGGGACAAACACAATGAAGTGAATCTCAACCTCGAATACGAAACCGGCAACTGGACGTTTTACGCCATCGACTATTTTGAGCAAAACGAGGGTGAACCTTTTAAATACTTTCACTATACCCCTCACAGCACCGGACACACCTTTGAAGCAGGAGCTGCCTGCCAGATTAGCGAAAAATTCCCTTTATCCCTCAGTTGGTATACTACCTTTGCCGGCAACGACTACCGGGAAAGCAACAAACGGGCATGGTCCAGCTATGGAGAAATCAGTTATCCTTTCAGCCTGCAAGAAGTGGAGTTCGCCCTCGAACTGGGATTCACTCCCTGGGAAGGCATGTATGCTGATAAGTTCAATGTGGTGAACATCGCACTCACCGCCCGCAAGGAGATAAAGCTCAGTTCGTGTTTTTCCCTGCCTGTCTTCGGTAAACTGATAGCCAACCCCTACGAACAACAAACCTATCTTGTCTTCGGAATAAGTCTTTGATATGCGGCATATTTATTTTTAAAACCAACTATATAAAACCATGAAAAACAACACACGACTTTTGTACGCAGCGGCAACACTGGCATTACTTAATGCCTGTAGTTCGGTGAAAGCTCCCGATCCTATCCTGCCTGTGCCCGAACCTAAACAGGTGGAATGGCAGAAAATGGAAACATACGCTTTCGTTCACTTCGGACTCAACACGTTCAATGACCGCGAATGGGGATACGGTGACTCCGACCCCAAGACTTTTAACCCCACAAAACTGGATTGTGAACAATGGGTACAGACGTTTGTCAACGCCGGCATGAAAGGAGTTATCTTTACTGCTAAACACCATGACGGCTTCTGCCTGTGGCCCACTCAACTCACTGAATACTGCATCCGCAACACTCCTTATAAGGATGGCAAAGGCGACATCGTGGGAGAACTGGCAGCCGCCTGCAAGAAGCATGGTATCAAATTCGCTGTTTATCTCTCTCCCTGGGACCGACACCAAGCCAACTACGGCACACCCGAATACGTGGACTACTTTCATGCACAACTCCGCGAGTTGATGAGCAACTATGGAGAAGTGTTCGAAGTGTGGTTCGACGGCGCCAACGGTGGCGACGGCTGGTATGGTGGAGCCAAAGATACCCGTAACATCGACCGGAAAACCTATTATAACTATCCCCGTATCTACGAAATTCTCAATGAGTTGCAACCACAAGCAGTGGTGTTCTCCGATGGTGGTCCCGGTTGCCGCTGGGTAGGAAACGAAAACGGATTTGCCGGAGCTACCAACTGGTCTTTTCTCCGCAAAGGTGAAGTATACCCGGGCTATGCCAAATATCGCGAATTGCAATACGGACATGCCGACGGTAACCAATGGGTAGCTGCGGAGTGCGACGTTTCTATCCGTCCGGGATGGTTCTATCATCCGGAAGAAGACTCACGGGTGAAGACAGTGGAACAACTGACAGACCTTTACTACCGCAGCGTGGGACATAACGCTACTTTATTACTAAACTTCCCCGTGGACCGCGACGGTCTGGTTCATCCCATCGACTCTGCCAATGCTGTTAACTTCCACAAGAACATCCAAAAAGAATTGGCGCACAATCTGCTCGCAGGTATCCGTCCGAAAGCCTCAGCCGACCGTGGTGGCAAGTTCTCCGTTAAAGCTATCACCGACGGAGACTATGATACCTATTGGGCTACACCGGATGAAGTGACTAGCGCCACTCTCGAATTTGACCTGCCCAAAGCGGAAAGAATCAACCGCATGCTACTTCAAGAATACATCCCGCTCGGTCAACGGGTGAAATCTTTTGTTGTAGAGTATGTTCACGAAGGAGAATGGCTACCTGTCAAGTTGAACGAGGAAACGACAACTATCGGCTACAAGCGCCTCCTCCGTTTCGAACCTGTGACAACTGATAAAATCCGTGTCCGTTTCACCGACTCCCGCGCTTGCCTTTGCATCAACAATATCGAAGCGTATGACGCAGGCGAAACCTCCGATACCTTCTCCGTGGAAGCTGCAAAACTGAAAAGCTATCCTTTCACTCTCCCAAATATGGAGGAAACGGAAGCTCAGAAAGCAACAGATAAGGATGAAAACACTACGTGCTTCGTGAAAGGAAATACACTTCTGATAGATCTGGGACAAGAACGCACTATCACTTCTTTCCATTATCTGCCGGACCAAAGCGAATACAACAAAGGACTCATCAGCACTTATGAACTTGCAGTAGGTACAGATGTCAATCAAGTAAATCAGGTAGTTGCTAAGAATGAATTTTCAAACATTAAGCATAATCCTATTTTACAATCCGTATACTTTACTCCTGTGAAAGCGCGCTATGTGCTCCTCAAAGCCGTGCGGATGGTGAACGAAGGCGAACCTATGGGATTTGCCGAGATTGGAATCCAATAGAGGTTCGGAAGAGAACCGAATAACTATCCGGGAGAGCCATCCATAAGAACGGCTCTCCCTTATTTTTTTTAGATACTATCCTTCGCCTGTATTCTGGAATCGGACAGATGGTTTTGTAAGTTTTTTCATGCCCTCTCCAAAATTTACTTTTGGAGAGCCAAGCAATACACGTATTTATTGCGGAGTCATCATGGAATGCATGCATTCTATTAATAGAAACCCTAGTTTCGCCCTATTGGAACTAAAGTTTCCATTAATAGAATACAATGGTTTCTCCGTATGGAAACTAAAGTTCCAATTAATGGAAACTCTAGTTTCTATTAATTGAAACCAAACAGGCGCGCTTTTGAGCCCGACACTACTGACTAAACAACCCATCGACCTTACCAATTTACACCAAACTCTCCCCCAATCCCACCCTCTTCTTTGCTCAAAAACCTTAATGATGTGCATTTTTTACATATATTTCTTGTCAGAACCAAGCGTTTGAGTAAATTTGCATGCTGATAGTTAACCGGATAGTTTAGATAGCAAGATATTTACTACTTGACTACTGGCTGCTAACTTGTAGAAACACTAATACTAAAATTTATAACATGAGTTTGAAAATCATTGTATTGGCTAAACAAGTTCCCGACACACGTAATGTTGGGAAAGATGCCATGAAAGCCGACGGCACTATTAACCGCGCGGCACTCCCTGCCATCTTCAACCCCGAAGACCTCAATGCCCTCGAGCAAGCGCTTCGCCTGAAAGATGCCAACCCAGGCTCCACCGTTACCATCCTGACTATGGGACCGGGACGCGCAGCCGATATTATTCGTGAAGGATTGTTTCGTGGCGCCGACAACGGCTATTTGCTGACCGACCGTGCTTTTGCCGGTGCAGATACACTCGCTACTTCGTATGCCTTGGCTACAGCAATCAAGAAAATCGGCGAATATGACATCATTATCGGCGGACGCCAGGCTATCGACGGAGACACGGCACAAGTAGGTCCCCAAGTGGCAGAAAAACTAGGATTGACACAAATCACATACGCAGAAGAAATCCTGAAAGTGGGTGATGGGAAAATCACAGTGAAACGCCATATCGACGGCGGTGTAGAAACTGTAGAAGGTCCGCTTCCTATTGTTATCACCGTGAATGGAAGTGCAGCTCCCTGCCGCCCGCGCAACGCAAAACTGGTACAGAAATATAAACATGCCAAGACTGTAACAGAAAAACAACAAGGCAATCTGGACTACACCGACCTCTATGACAAGCGCGACTACCTGAACTTAGTGGAATGGAGCGTAGCCGACGTAAACGGAGACCTCGCGCAATGCGGTTTGTCCGGTTCGCCCACAAAAGTAAAGGCTATCCAGAACATTGTGTTCCAGGCAAAAGAGAGCAAAACCATCAGCGGTAGCGACCGTGAAGTGGAAGACCTGATTGTTGAACTGTTAGCTAACCATACCATCGGATAATCATGAATAACTTATTTGTATATTGCGAAATAGAAGAAGGCAACGTTGCCGACGTCAGCCTCGAACTTCTGACAAAAGGTCGCTCCCTGGCTAATCAGTTGAACTGTCAACTGGAAGCGGTCGTTGCCGGAACCAATCTGAAAGATATTGAAAAGCAAATCCTACCTTATGGTGTAGACCGCCTTCATGTGTTCGATGGCGAAGGGCTTTATCCTTATACTTCTCTTCCCCACACCTCTATCCTGGTGAATTTGTTCAAGGAAGAACAACCTCAAATCTGCCTGATGGGAGCCACAGTTATCGGCCGCGACCTCGGTCCGCGCGTATCCTCTGCCCTAACCAGCGGATTGACCGCCGACTGTACTTCACTGGAAATCGGCGACCACGAAGACAAAAAAGAAGGTAAGACCTACAAGAACCTGCTCTATCAAATTCGTCCTGCATTCGGCGGCAACATTGTTGCTACGATTGTGAACCCCGAACACCGTCCTCAGATGGCAACCGTTCGCGAAGGAGTGATGAAAAAAGCCATCCTCTCTGCCGATTACAAAGGAGAAGTGATTCAGCATGATGTTAAGGAATATGTTGCCGACACAGATTATATTGTGAAGGTTATTGAGCGTCATGTAGAAAAAGCGAAGAACAACCTGAAAGGCTCCCCTATCATCGTTGCCGGCGGCTATGGCGTAGGTTCCAAAGAAAACTTCGACCTTCTGTTCGACTTGGCTAAAGAACTTCACGCCGAAGTGGGAGCCAGCCGCGCAGCCGTAGATGCAGGCTTTGCAGAACACGACCGGCAAATTGGCCAGACAGGCGTCACAGTGCGCCCGAAACTCTATATCGCTTGCGGCATCTCAGGACAAATCCAGCACATCGCCGGCATGCAGGAAAGTGGTATCATCATCTCCATCAACAACGACCCCGACGCTCCGATTAACACGATTGCCGACTACGTAATCAACGGAACCATCGAAGAAGTCGTGCCCAAGATGATTAAGTATTATAAACAAAATAGCAAGTAAGGAAAGATGGCTAATTATTATACAGACATACCGGAACTCAAGTATCACTTGAACAATCCGATGATGAAACGCATTTGCGAACTCAAAGAACGCAATTACAGAGACAAGGATGAATTTGACTATGCCCCGCTGGACTATGAAGATGCGATAGACTCGTATGACAAGGTGCTCGAAATCACCGGAGAAATCACCGAAGAAATCATCGCAGCAAACGCCGAAGGTGTGGACGAAGAAGGTCCTCATTGTGCTAACGGACGGGTAGAATACGCCTCGGGAACCAAACAGAACCTGGATGCCATGGTGAAGGCTGGACTCAACGGAATGACCATGCCACGCCGGTTTGGCGGGTTAAACTTCCCCATCACTCCTTATACTATGTGTGCAGAAATCGTAGCTGCCGCCGACGCAGGCTTCGGCAATATCTGGTCGTTGCAGGATTGCATCGAAACGTTGTACGAATTTGGCAACGAAGACCAGCACAGCCGTTTCATTCCCCGCGTATGCCAAGGTGAAACCATGTCGATGGACCTGACGGAACCCGATGCAGGCTCAGACCTCCAATCGGTGATGCTCAAAGCTACTTACAGCGAGAAAGACGGCTGCTGGCTGCTGAACGGTGTGAAACGCTTCATCACTAACGGCGACGCAGATATTCACCTCGTACTGGCACGCTCGGAAGAAGGCACACGTGACGGTCGCGGCTTATCCATGTTCATCTACGACAAACGCCAAGGCGGTGTCAATGTGCGCCGCATCGAGAACAAACTCGGTATCCACGGCTCTCCTACTTGCGAATTGGTATATAAGAATGCACACGCCGAACTTTGCGGCGACCGCAAACTGGGGCTGATTAAATACGTAATGGCATTGATGAACGGCGCCCGTCTGGGTATCGCTGCGCAATCCGTAGGGCTTTCACAAGCTGCCTATAACGAAGGACTGGCTTATGCAAAAGACCGCAAACAGTTTGGTAAAGCCATCATCGACTTCCCCGCTGTTTACGACATGCTTGCCATCATGAAGGGCAAGTTGGACGCCGGTCGCGCCCTGCTCTACCAGACTGCCCGCTACGTAGACATCTACAAAGCATTGGATGACATCGCCCGCGAACGCAAACTCACTCCGGAAGAACGTCAGGAACAGAAGAAATACGCCAAACTAGCGGATAGCTTCACTCCGCTTGCCAAAGGTATGAACTCTGAATATGCCAACCAGAATGCCTACGACTGTATCCAGATTCATGGCGGTTCGGGTTTCATGATGGAATATGCCTGCCAACGCATCTATCGGGACGCGCGTATCACCAGCATCTATGAGGGAACTACCCAGTTGCAAACGGTAGCCGCCATCCGCTATGTGACGAACGGCTCTTATATCGCCACCATCCGTGAGTTCGAGACTATTCCTTGCTCGCCGGAGATGCAACCGCTGATGTCGCGCCTCAAGAAGATGGCAGACAAGTTTGAGGCTTGCACCAACGCAGTAAAAGAAGCACAAGACCAAGAGTTGCTCGACTTCACAGCACGCCGCCTGATGGAAATGGCAGCGGACTGTATCATGTCGCACCTGCTGATTCAGGACGCAAGCAAGAATCCAGAATTGTTCGACAAATCCGCACATGTCTACCTGAACTATGCAGAAGCGGAAGTGGAGAAGCATGCCAACTTTATCAACCAGTTTGATAAGGATGAATTGGCATACTACCGCAAGTAAATAAAAGAATAAGGCAGACAGGCAGGGCAAAGAAGCGCTAAGCATCACCCTCTCCTGCCTGCTTTTTCTTTCTCAAACACAAAGTAAATTCCTTTATAACACGTTATAAACGCTAACTTTAAACCGTATGCAGAAAACCCTATTTACAACTATCCTTTGCTGCACCCTTGCCGTGCAGAGTTTTGCAAACCAACCTCTGGAGGGATTTACGTATGCCTCCGCCGATACCCCGACAGGAAAAGAGTGGGAATCTCCCGAAAACCTGGCACTGAACAAAGAACAGCCGCGCACTTATTTCTTTTCGTTCCAAGATGTGGAAAGCGCCCGCAAAGTACTACCCGAAAACAGCAAGTTCTGGCAATCGCTCAACGGCGACTGGAAATTCCATTGGGCTCCCGACCCGGATTCGCGCCCGAAGGACTTCTATCAAACAGATTATGATGTGACTTCGTGGGACGTAATCCCTGTCCCCTCGAGCTGGAACATTTACGGAATTCAAAAAGACGGAAGCCAGAAATATGGTACTCCCATTTACGTGAACCAGCCTGTCATCTTCAAGCACAGTGTCAAAGTGGACGACTGGCGAGGAGGTGTCATGCGCACTCCGCCTACCAATTGGACCACTTATAAGCACCGGAATGAAGTAGGTTCTTTCCGTCGTGACTTCGACATTCCTCAGGATTGGGACGGACGCGAAGTATTCCTTAGCTTCGATGGCGTAGATTCTTTTTTCTATCTCTGGATAAACGGCAAGTATGTAGGTTTTTCCAAGAACTCCCGCAATACAGCCAACTTTAACATTACGCCTTATCTTCAAAAAGGGAAGAATACGGTAGCCGCCGAGGTATACCGCAGCTCGGACGGTTCCTTCCTCGAAGCCCAGGATATGTTCCGCCTTCCGGGAATCTTCCGCACGGTAGCTCTCTATTCTGTACCGAAGGTTCATTTTCGTGACTTAGTTGCTGTCCCCAATCTGGATGTAACCTACACAGACGGTTCCCTGACTATCGATGCCGATATTCGTAACCTGGACAAGAAGGCGATTAAGAATTACAAAGTATATTATTCTCTCTATGCCAATAAGCTTTATTCGGATGAAAACACGCTGGTAGATGCCACTACTTCTCCGATTATTGAAAAGCTTGCTCCCAACGAGACGGGTAAGATACAAACAGTCTTCCATGTGAAAGCTCCCAACAAATGGTCGGCAGAATTCCCCTACCGTTATACGTTGGTAGCCGAGCTGAAAGATAAAAAGAACAGGACTCTCGAAACGGTTTCCACCATTGTAGGTTTCCGCAAAGTAGAAATCAAAGATACTCCGGCATCGGAAGATGAATTCGGACTTGCCGGTCGCTATTATTATATCAACGGCAAGACAGTGAAGCTGAAAGGCGTGAACCGCCACGAATCCAATCCTGCCGTAGGCCATGCCATTACAAGGGAAATGATGGAGAAAGAAATCATGCTGATGAAGCGCGCCAACATCAACCACGTGAGGAACTCGCATTACCCGGACGACCCGTATTGGTATTTCCTCTGCAACAAATATGGCATCTATCTGGAAGATGAAGCTAATATCGAATCGCATGAATATTATTACGGAGCAGCCTCGCTTTCCCATCCCGTGGAATGGAAGAAGGCACACGTAGCACGCGTGATGGAAATGGTGCATGCCAATGTAAACAATCCTTCCATTGTGATCTGGTCATTAGGAAATGAGGCGGGTCCGGGTAAGAACTTTGTGGCTGCTTATGATGCCTTGAAGCAATTCGACACCTCACGTCCTGTACAATATGAACGAAACAATGATATTGTAGACATGGGCTCCAACCAGTATCCATCCATCGGCTGGGTGCGCGGTGCAGTTCAGGGAAAATATGACATCAAATATCCGTTCCATATTTCTGAGTATGCCCACTCAATGGGTAATGCCTGCGGTAATCTGGTGGATTACTGGGAAGCAATGGAGTCTACTAATTTCTTCTGTGGCGGTGCCATCTGGGACTG
>JAUUNK010000145.1 GCA_030844565.1 Bacteroides ovatus | reverse complement strand
CGCAAGGACAGATTCCCTTAACAATTGACAAGGCAATGGAGATTGCGCAGGAGAACAGTCCTTCTCTTCGCCGTTCTTATATGAATTTGGAGAGATATAAACAGAATCTGATTGCGCAGAAAGCTTCGTTAAAATCGCGGTTCTCATTGAATTTGAATCCTGTGGATTATAATAAAAATAGGCGTTTTGACAATCGTTTGTCCCAGTGGTATACGAATGAAACCTTCAACACTAGCGGGACTTTTCAAGTGGATCAGCCTATCTTATGGACCGATGGTACAATTTCTTTGATAAACCGATTTGGATGGCAAGATAATAACTCTATTCTCGAAGGTAACAAGACCAGTAACCAAGCATTCAGTAATGACCTTTACTTGCAGCTCACACAGCCTATTTTCACTTATAATAAGCGCAAGATGGAGTTGAAGCAAATTGAATATGATTATGAGAATGCCAATATAAGTTACGCACTACAACGCCTGAATACAGAAAAAAGCATAACTGACCAGTTCTACTCGGTTTATATGGCACAGAGTAATCTGGAGATTAGTAAGGAAGAATTGATAAATGCCCAACAAAGCTATGATATAATAAAGAATAAAGTAGAAGCAGATTTAGCAGCTAAAGACGAATTCTTTCAGGCAGAGTTGAATCTTGCTACAGCCCGTTCGTCAGTAGATGAAAGCCAGGTTAACTTGGAGAATGCCAAAGATAAACTCAAGCAAACATTAGGAATGAAACTGGATGAGGAAATTATTGTGTTTGCCAAAGTCGATATAAAACCTATTAAAGTAAATCTGGAACAAGCTATAGCACACGGACTCGGTTCGCGATTGGAGCTTCGGCAACGTGAAATAGAAAGTAAAGAACTCGAGTTCGATATGATTAAAACCAAAGCATTAAATGAATTTAAAGGAGACATTTCGGTGTCTTTTGGATTAATGGGGGATAATCGTCATTTGAACAAAATGTTTGATAACCCCACACAAAATCCGCGAGTATCTATCAGCTTTACTGTTCCTATTTTCGATTGGGGAGAGAAAAAAGCGCGAATCAAGGCACAAAAGATGGCGCAAAGAATCAATGAACTTGAGTTTTATGAAGAGAAGGTAGATATCGAACTGAATATTCGCCAAGTGTGGCGTAGCTTGGAGAATCTTCGGACACAGATTAAGATAGCTGAGCAAAATGTGCAAAATGCCCAATTAACTTACGATTTAAATCAGACCCGTTATCGCGAAGGCGACATTACCGGTATGGAAATGAGTCAATTCCAAGCCCAACTTTCGAATAAAAAAACAGCTTATACGCAAGCATTGATTAACTACAGAATAGAATTACTTAATCTCAAAATTCTTTCATTGTATGACTTTGATAAAAATACTCCTATTGTTCCAATGAAAGATATAATCGATAAAAAATAAGCAGGCCATGAAACAGTATCACATTTTAATTGCATCTTCCTTACTAGCAACTATATTATTAAGTAGCTGTAGCGATAGACCACAGAATGCACCCAATAACATCGCTACTCCCGTATCTGTTATTGAACTTAAAAAAGGTTCCATCAGTAAATTGATAAATACAACCGGGACAGTACAACCTACTTACGGAGTATCTTTAAACTCCGAAATGAGTGGATTTTATAAACTTCTCACAAATCCGCGAACTGGAAAACCCTTCAAAATGGGAGATAAAGTGAACAAAGGAGAACTGATTATCCAACTCGAAGACAAAGAATATGAAAACGGAATTGCCATTGACGCAAAGAAACTAAGCCTTGAGATTTCGGAACAGGAACAATCAAAGCAGAAAGCTCTCTATGAGAAAGGAGGGGTGACAATGAGTGAAATGAGAAATACGGAAGTAAAAGTGACGAATGCCCGCTACGACTATGAGAACGCCAAGCTTAACTTGGAGAAGATGAAAGTAAAAGCGCCGTTTGATGGAGTAATTGTTGATTTACCTCACTACACAACTGATATTAGAGTGGAACAAGGGAAACCGATGGTCAGTTTGATGGCTTATGATAAAATGTATATGGATATTAATCTACCCGAAAGCAGTATCCGGTATGTGAAGGAGCTACAGCCGGTATATATAACCCATTATACCATTCCTGGAGATACATTAAAAGGGAAAATCAGTGAACTGTCTCCTGCCATTAGCACAGAGACACGTACTTTTAAAGGGAAAATTTTGATTGATAATAATCAACTGAAGCTGCGTCCGGGCATGTTTGCCAAAGCAGATATTGTAGTAGATAGAGCCGATAGTGCTATCATTATCCCTAAAGACGTAATATTATCTAATCATAATCGGAAATATGTATATATTGTAGAGAAAAACACTGCAAAAATACGAAATTTGAGAACAGGTATGGAAGATGAATACAATATCGAAATTTTAGCTGGTCTCAATGTGAACGACAACCTCGTAGTGAAAGGGTTCGAAACACTGAAAGAAGATGCGAAAGTGAAGATTCAAAAGTAATAGAGAATACTTATGAAGAATATAATCAAATTTGCAGTAGGCAATCCGGTTACGATTTGTATGATTGTATTTGCCCTCTTGCTGTTGGGAAAGGTGTCATACGATCAGTTGAGCGTAGACTTATTGCCTAATCTGAACAATCCTCGCTTGTTTATCGAGCTAAAAGCCGGTGAACGTCCTCCGGAAGAGATTGAAAAGCAATTTGTGAAAAATATCGAGTCTATGGCTATTCGGCAGAGTGACGTTACCCAAGTCTCTTCCGTAATCAAAGCCGGAACAGCCCGTATAACTGTAGAGTATACTTGGACTAAAGATATGGATGAAGCTTTCCTCGATTTGCAGAAAGCTATGAATCCATTTACTCAAAATAAGGATATTACTGAACTGAAGATTACGCAACATGATGTAAATCTGTCACCGGTTGTTTTGGTTGGCATGTCTCACCAAAATATTACAGATATGGCAGAATTGCGAAAAATAGCAGAAAGTTACATCCGTAATGAATTGATTCGTTTAGAGGGCGTAGCCGAGGTCACTTTGTCGGGAGAAGAAGTGAGCACTCTCACCATTCAGACAGATCCTTATAAGTTGGATGCTTTTCAACTGAAAATAGAAGATATTGCTTCCCGCATTGAGTCTAATAATCAGAGCATATCCGGTGGACGGGTAAGTGAATTAGGATTGCAATATCTGGTAAAGAGTTCAAGTTTATTTAGTACAGAAGCCGATTTTGAGAATCTAATTGTCGGATACAAACCGATACAGCAAGAGACTACTTCGGGAAAAGCTACTTCGGAAACCGGCGGTACTGATACTAATAAAGCTCCTATTTTCCTGAAAGAAGTAGCGAAAGTACAATTTGCAAATGCTCGTCCGAAAAATATTGTACGCATTAATGGTAAACGCAGCATAGGCTTGTCTATACATAAGGAGATGCGTTTTAACACCGTAAAAGTGGTGGATGAAGTAGCCAATCGGTTGGCAGTAATAGAGAATGCTCTACCGGGGTATCATTTTCAGGTAATCTCCAATCAGGGTACTTTTATAAAAAGTGCTATAGGAGAAGTAAAAAGCAGTGCTATATTGGGTATTGTGCTTGCTATCTTTGTATTGTTTGTTTTTCTTCGTCGGATGGGAACAACATTAATTGTCAGTCTCTCTATTCCTATCTCGATTATAGCAACTTTCAACCTGATGTTTTTTAACGGGCTTACTCTCAATGTTATGACGTTGGGAGGTTTGGCGCTTGGGGCAGGTATGCTAGTAGATAATGCCATTGTAGTCATAGAAAGTATTTTCCGAAATCAGGAGAAAGGATTGAGCATTAAAGAGGCTGTGGTTACCGGCACCGCAGAAGTGGCAAATGCAGTAATAGCTTCTACCTTGACAACCATCGTCGTATTTCTTCCGATTGTTTATCTTCATGGGGCTTCAGGGGAATTATTTAAGGATCAGGCTTGGACTGTGACTTTCTCTCTGGTATCTTCCCTGTTTGTAGCTATTTTAGTGATTCCAATGTTGTATATACAGCTCTCCGGTAAGAAAATAAAAATGGAAGAGGTGAAGTCTATCCGTATTACAGGGTATAGTAAAATACTTCGTAAATTGGTGCAACATCGTTGGTGGGTTATTGGTATGGCTGTACTATTGCTTGTTATAACCGGTTTGCTGACTCCCTTTATCGGCACTGAATTTATGCCGAGAGCGGAAAGCAAGACTTTTACTGCTGTCATAAAAATGCCTGAAGGTACGAGGATGGAGCGCACTTCTGCCGCTGTAGGTAATCTGGAAGAACTGCTATATACAATTGTAGGAGGTGACTCTTTATGTACGGTATATAGTCATATCGGAGAAGGAAGCGGATCTGAAAATTCAATCTTTGAAGGAGAGAATACGGCGATGATGAAAGTTATTCTTTCGTCGGCATGTACACTTCCGCCCGAAAGGGTAATTGCTCAATTTGTTGAATTGGCAAAAAATCCCGATGGATTAGAATTAACGATTCAACAGGATGAAAATTCTTTGAGTTCACTTTTAGGAAGTGAAGGAGCACCTATTGTGGTAGAAGTCAAAGGAGAAGAACTGGATGAGATAACTAGAATTAGTGAAGAGGTAAAAGAGCGAGTTTCGGAAATAAACGGATTATATGATATATTTACTTCCATTGAAGACGGGGCGCCGGAAGTGGTGATTTCAATTGACCGTACTATAGCCGGCATTAACAATTTGACCGTAGCTATGGTGATTGAACAATTGAAGCAACAGCTGAGTGGTAAAGATGTCGGTAAGATGGAATATCGTGGTGAAATGCGCGATATTGTGATTAAAGTTCCGGATATCCCATTAAGTTCCTTAGGAGCTCTTATCATTAAAAGCGGCACACAGGAGTTTGTATTACAGGAGATTGCTACTATTACATACGGACAAGGACCCAAAGAGATTCTACGTCGTAACCAAAGCCGCATTGGTAAAGTCATGGCTAATATAGAATCAGGAAAATCACTCGACAAAGTGGCAGCGCAAGTGCGCCAGACAGTAAAAGGCATTGAGTTACCTGCTAATTATACCATAACAGTGACCGGAGAAGAAGAGAAACGGCAAGAGTCTATGCATAGTTTGTTGTTTGCTTTGATACTTTCTGTGGTGCTGGTCTATATGGTGATGGCTTCACAGTTTGAATCATTGTTGCATCCCTTTACGATTCTGCTGACTATTCCTCTGGCTGTAGTAGGTGCTATTTTGCTTTTCTTTATTACCGGAACAACAATAAATATGATGGGAGTTATAGGTATCGTAATGTTGGGAGGTATTGCCGTCAATAATTCTATTATTTTGGTAGACCGCATCAACCAACTTAGTCAGGCAGGTATGGAATTGACCGATGCTATTGTGGAGGCGGGACAACAACGTATCCGGCCCATCATCATGACTACTTTGACTACGATTCTGGCTATGCTTCCCATGACATTCAGCTTTGGTGAAGGTGCTTCTCTCCGTTCGCCGATGGCTATTGCTGTTATCGGAGGGCTGATAACTTCTACTCTGATGAGTTTAATGGTGATTCCTTGTGTGTATTATGTTCTCGAAAGATTTAAAAGGCGTATAAGTCACCGAACTAAAAACAGTTGAAGATGAACTTTTTACTAAATAGGAGAATTACGATTTGCATGTTGTTTATTGCACTTAGCCTTTTGGGATATGTGTCATATAAACAACTTCCGGTGGAGTTATTGCCTAATGCGGAACTTCCGGTTCTGTTTATCCAAGTGTCGTCCCAGCAGGATATGGACCCTTCGTATGTAGAGTCGGAAGTGATTATTCCACTCGAAGGAGCAGTCAGTGCAATAGGAGGGGTAGATAAGCTCCAATCTTATATTGACAGGAGGCAATCCAGTATACAGATTGACTTTAAGAAGAATATCAACTTTAAAATGACTAGCCTTAAGCTACAAGAGAAGGTGAATGAAATAGCAGCTTCTCTTCCCAGTGGTTTCACCGTGCAGGTACAGAAAGTTGATATTGCTCAGATGAATAATAATTTCATGGTGCTTCAGGTGCGTGGGTCAGGAGGGACCGACCGTGTCAGAAACCTGGTGGATGAGAATATCCGTCCCGACTTGGAGAACATAGACGGGGTAGCCTCGGTCAATATATACGGAGGGCGGCAAAAGGCTATTGAGGTGCGTCTTAATCCGGCAACTTGTAAGGCACTGAACCTTACACCTTCCAAAATAAGCAATTTGCTCCAGCAAAACACTCAGGAAAAGACATTTGTTGGTTTTGCGAATGAACCGGATAGCAAGAACTTTGTCCACGTCAATGCCATGTATACAAAGGTTTCTGATTTGGAAAATATTGTGGTTGCTCCGGGCCCTATTTTGTTGAAGGATGTAGCGACGGTGTTTTTTGATTTGAAAGATGAAACCACTTATAGTCGCGTAAATGGGAAAGAAGCCGTTTCTGTAGCTTTAATTAACGATTCGCAGACTAATCTGATTGAGCTTGCCCACCGTGTGACGGAAGTGATAGATAAACTGAATGAAAAGCTGCTTCCGTTGGATTTGGAAATAGTAATCCAAGAGAACAAAGCGGAAACTATGGAGGATAACATCAACCAAATCATAAACTTGGCATTGGTAGGTGGATTGTTGGCTGTACTTATCTTGTGGCTCTTTCTAAAGAATATTCGATTAGTATTCTTTATAGCGCTTTCTATACCGATCTCAGTCTATACCGCTTTCAATTTCTTTTATGCTTTTGGCATTACCATCAATAGCCTTACGTTGGTGGGGATGGCGTTAGCTATCGGAATGTTGCTGGATAACAGTGTCGTTGTGCTCGAGAATATCTATCGTCTATCGAGCAGCGGTTGTACGCCCGAACGCTCAGTTACCCAGGGAACCAAAGAGGTGTGGCGTTCTATTGTGGCGGCTACTTTAACTACCATTACCGTCTTTTTACCCTTTGTTTTCTCCGATAATTTTTTGATTAAATTGATTGGACATCATATCGGTGTATCCATTATATCCACATTAACAATTTCTTTGTTTGTGGCTTTACTTTTCATTCCAATGGTTACCTATCTTATCTTGAAAAAGAAGAATGGAAAAAGCGTTGTCTATGAAAAGGTGTCTATCATCCAACGTCCGATACAGATCTACCTGGTTTTGTTAAAGACTTGTATGCGTCATTCGGGAGTGACAGTATTCGGAGCTGTGATATTACTTTTTGTTACTCTCATTTTGTCGCTCACTTGGAATGTGGAGCAGATGAAGGAGATTGATTCGGATCGGTTTGATATTAGTGTGACAATGCCTACCGGAAGTACGCTTGAAAATACAGATAAAATAGTGAGAGTGTTAGAAGAACGCTTGGAAGACTTTCCGGATAAGAAAGATCTTATTTGCCGTGTGCGGGAGAAAGAAGCGACTCTTACATTGGTTTTGAAAGAGGACTTCTTGAAAGATGGTAAACGCAAAATAGCAGATATTAAATCGGATGTACAATCGAAGGTGTCCAATATCAACGGAGCGGAAATATATGTTTCGGATGCCATGGGTGGCGGGGGAGATAATTCTGCTTTGAGCGGTTTGGGTGGTTTCATGCGTTTACTTGGTATAGGTAACAGTCGCGAACGGGTAGTTGTCCGAGGTTCCGATTTCGAAATGATGCAGATGGTGGCGGAAGAAGTGCGTTATCTTTTGGATGAGCAGGAGTTCGTGCAACGTACCCATGTTTCATATACTCCCCGCCAAGCGGAAATCAACTTAAATTTCGACCCTATTCTGCTAACCACTTATGATATTACTCGTAATAATATTACTTCCGGATTAACGGCACTCAATAATGAATTCTCCTCCAATGCCACTTTTAAGGTAGGAGAAGATAACTATGATATTATTATTCGTGACGAAATACCTGAAGAAGAGACTGAAGAAGAGGTAGAAAAAAAGGCTCAGAAGGAAAAGACTGTAGCCGACTTGCGTGCCATTCAAATAGAAAATGCTAAAGGCGGTACGCATAATTTGGAAGATATATCCACTCTTCATTATGGTCGGGGGCGTTCGCGGATTATACGTGTCAATCAAGATAAACAAATCGAAGTGTACTATAACTTTCCAAGAGATGTGCAATCTTCGAAGGAGTTGTTAGAAGGTTATCGTTCCGATATTGATCAGTTGATTGCCAGTTATAATCTTCCGTCTGGAGTGGCTGTGCAGGTATTTCATGAAGAGGATGAGTTTGGAGATTTCAAGTTTCTTATATTAGCTGCTTTTCTCTTGATTTTTATGATACTTGCCTCAGTCTTTGAGTCGGTTGTCACACCTTTCGTTTTACTTTTCACCATTCCGTTGGCTGCTATAGGTTCCTTGTTGGCTTTGTTGCTGACTGGAAACAGTCTGATGAATGCAAATACACTGACTGGTTTTCTTATTTTGCTTGGAGTGGTGGTCAATAACGGAATCATTCTGATAGACTATGCCAATATTCTGCGTAAAAGGGGTTATCGCCGCAACCGTGCATTAATGACGGCGGGCATGTCTCGTATACGTCCCATTTTAATAACCTCTATTACGACGATTGCCGCTATGTTTCCGTTGGCTATGGGAGATACGGAATATGCAGGAGCTATTGGTGCGCCTTTTGCTATTACAGTAATCGGAGGGCTTCTTTTTTCCGCCTTGTTGACGTTGATTTTAATCCCTACTGTTTGCATGGGGTTGGAAAACGTACTTCAGTGGTATCGTTCGTTGTCTCCTAAGATATGGGTCGTTCATTTTATTCTTTTTGTTTGCGGTGTAGTCAGTATTTGGTTGTATGCCGAAGGAATGCTTTGGCAGTCAATCTATCTGGTGGCACTAATTGCAGGCATACCGGGCATGACCTACTTTGCACAAACCAGCCTCCGGCGGGCAAAATCGAAAGTAATAGACCCGAAGGAGGAGATATGCATTTCTGTTCGCAACCTGGTTAAGATATATGATTGGCCCGGACGTTTCACCCGTCAATGGAACAGTGGCTTGCAAATACGCAAACGCTTGGGGTTAAGTAATGAATATCATTCCTTGAAAGATTTTATAAATGTGTTATGGCAGTTCGGTGTGTTGGTCTTTGGCATCTATTTCACTTACTTCTTTATCCAGCACCGACTTTGGATTTTCCTGTTCTCGTTCGCTATTTATGCATCTGCCTTGTATCTATGGAGAAAAGTGCGTTCCTATTTATATTACCGTTACCAAGAGAACAGGCAAGTGAGGATAGCCAACCGGATAATATTTTGGGGGCTTCCTCCTGTTATCTTATTCGAACTATTTAAGAAGATGGACAATAATGGTTTAGTTGTCATGACCGGTTTATTGTGGTTTGCAGGAATTGCTGTTTATGTTACTTCCCAATACTTATATGAACGCAATATAAACATAGAGCGCATAACCGGACGTTTTGTAAATCTCCGCCGTTCTTATTTCCGCATGGTTAAAAGCATTCCTTTGATTGGAAAACGGCGTAAGCCTTTCAAAGCATTACGAGGTGTATCGTTTGAGATTCAGACAGGTATGTTTGGACTATTAGGTCCCAATGGAGCCGGGAAATCTACCCTGATGCGCATGATTTGCGGTATATTCGAGCAGAGCTACGGAAGTATCTGGATCAATGGCATGGATACCCGTATTTATAGAGAAGAATTGCAAAGCTTGATAGGCTTCTTGCCGCAAGAGTTCGGTACTTATGAAAATATGACATCCTGGGAGTTTCTGGACTACCAGGCTATACTCAAGGGCATCGTAGACGGCAACTTACGTAAGGAACGGTTGGAATATGTGTTGAAGGCTGTACACATGTATGAGCGGAAAGACGAGAATATAGGTTCTTTCTCGGGTGGTATGAAACAGCGCATCGGTATTGCACTCATTTTACTCCACTTGCCGCGTATTTTGGTAGTAGATGAACCTACGGCAGGGTTGGACCCGCGTGAGCGCATTCGTTTCCGTAATTTATTAGTAGGATTGAGTAAAGACCGAATAGTTATTTTCTCAACTCACATCATTGAAGATATATCCAGTTCTTGTAATCAGGTGGTGGTGATAAACAAAGGGGAACTGAAATATTTTGGTAATCCTTCGGATATGGTGGAAATGGCTAATGGGAAGGTTTGGCAATTTAATATAGATAAGGCGGAATTTGAGAAAGTGCTGGATAAGTCATTGGTAATACATCATATTCAGCAGGGCGATACGATTCGCGTGCGTTATCTCTCAGTTGAGCAACCTTACGAAGGAGCCGTAGAAGTTGAAGCCAATTTGGAAGACGCTTATCTCTGTTTATTGAAGAATATGAATTAAAAGGAAGAGAAGAATATGACATTTAATCAATTAATTGGACTGCTGCCCAAGGTAGTGAAGTATAATTTGAAGATAATATTTGCCGGTAAATTTATCTGGTTCCTGTTGGCTGCATTTGGCTTCTTTGCTTTTTTTATGTTTCACAACGCATGGAAGCGGGCGGAGATTAATGAAGGACTTATTTATAGTATACTTCTGTTTCCCTGCATATTGCTTATTTTCTATCCCGCTGTTTTCGGCATCCAGAATGACGAAGACAGCCGGATATTGGAAATTCTTTTTGGCATTCCCAATTATAAATATAAGGTGTGGGGTGTACGGTTACTTATGATTTATGTAGCTATTTTTGCTATCCTGATTGCTTTCTCATACGTAGCTATTCTTTTATTATATCCGGTCAATCCGTTTGAGATGTCTTTACAATTGATGTTCCCTGTTCTCTTTTTCGGTAACATGGCTTTTATGTTTTCTACCATTACCCGAAGCGGGAACGGAACTGCTGTGCTGATGATTGTCATTGGTATTATATTGATATTTGTGACTGGAAACAACAACATGTCGCGTTCTTTTTGGAATATACTGTTGAATCCTTTCAGTGTGCCCAACAATTTTCATCCCATCATCTGGGAAGGGATTCTTATCAAGAATCGTATTTTCCTTTTGTCCGCCAGTTTAATTTGTATGATGATTGGGTTGCTGAATTTACAGAAGAGAGAGAAGTTTGTGTGAGTTGAAGGCGTTTTATATCCTGCGCCATGGCTATTAATAAATGGCTTCTCAGGTGTTAACAGTTGAGTTGTCAGGTATTAACATCCATCGTGACAGCTGTTAACACCTGACAACTCAATCATTAATAGCTGAGAAGCTACTTCTTAATACTTAAAAAGCCGATTATAGAGAAAGACTATAACCGGCTTTTTAAGGTATGTGAGAATATTAAGTTTATTCCAGTACGATTGGCTTATACTTCGGAACCAATGCTTTCATTACAACCCAACCAATGAGGTAGGCTACGGCACAAACGCAGAAGATAATGAAGTATCCGGCAGGTTTACCGGCAAATCCCATAAATGTCATATTGGTTTCGCCTGCATAAACGAACAATTCACCTGCTACATATTGCAGAATCATAGAACCGATGCCACCTGCCATACCACCTATTCCTGTGATACTTGCAATAGCTGTTTTGGGGAACATATCGCCTACGGTGGAGAAAATGTTTGCTGACCAAGATTGGTGGGCAGCACCTCCCAAACCAATCATGATGACCGGGAGCCAAGGAGAAATAGTACCTAATGGCTGTGCCAGCAATACCAGCAAGGGAATAAATGCAAAGATTAACATGGCTTTCATACGTGCTGCATACGGATTCATACCGGTGCGGTTAATGAAAATAGTAGGAAGCTTACCGCCATAGATAGAGAGCATCGTGATGGCGTAGAGCGTGAAAATCAATGCCATACCCAGCCCGTCGGAAGTTTTGATACCAAATTGAGTGTTGAGGTAAGAAGGAGTCCAGAAGAGGAAGAACCACCATACGCCGTCCGTCATGAACTTACCGAAAGCGAATGCCCACGTTTGTTTGTAAGTGAAACATTGCCAGAATCCCATTTTCTTTTGGTCTTCTTCTTTAATGTCGAGTGTACCTTCTTCTTGACGGTCTTGTTCAATGTATTCGAGCTCAGCCATGTTGACGTGTTTGCTTTTGGAAGGAGCGGTATACATGAACACCCACATAGCCATCCAGATGAAGCCCAGTCCACCGATTACGATGAATGCCATTTCCCAACCCCAGGCCTTTGCCAACAGAGGGATAGTAAGGGGAGCAATCAACGCACCGATAGAAGCACCGGCATTGAATATAGAAGTGGCATACGCGCGGTCTTTCTTAGGGAAGTATTCGGCAGTTACTTTGATGGCTGCGGGGAAGTTACCTGCTTCACCCAATGCCAGGATGCAGCGTGCTGCCAGAAAGAAGTACATACTTACAGTAGCTAATATCACTACGACGTCGCCAGTGGCTGCAATCATTTCGGCTGCATTGTGCATGCCTACGTAATGTTCGGTGGCAATTCCGCAGAGAGCATGGAGGCAGGCGCCTGCCGACCAAACACCGATAGCCCAGAGGTAACCCTTCTTGGTTCCC
>JAUUNK010000144.1 GCA_030844565.1 Bacteroides ovatus | reverse complement strand
TCAACAACAAAGATTATTTCCTGGATGAAACGAAAAAAGCTTTCTGCAAAGAAAGGCTCACTAAGTTTCTACGCGAAAAAGGTATCGCCCTCTTCGATACCGCCTCCGCCATCCGGCGTTTGCAAGACAATGCTTCCGACAAGTTTCTAGAGGTAGTGCAGCCCACCGACATTGGTAATCTACTGAGACAGCTACCCGAATGCAAAGCAATCGTCACCACAGGAGAAAAGGCGACATATACTCTTCGCGAGCAACTCCACGTATCTGACCCCAAAGTGGGAGATTTCTCTGAATTCCTTTTCGAAGACAGGGCTATGCGACTCTATCGGATGCCTTCCTCCTCGCGTGCCTATCCCCTGGCACTGGAGAAGAAAGCTGCCACCTACCGGATTATGTATCAAGACTTAGGAATGTTGTAGAGACTCTTGAAGAAATCATTATCTTATACACCCCTATAAAAACACACATGAAAAAAGTAAATTTACTTTCAGTAGCCATTCTTTCTCTGGTATTAGCCGGATGTAAAGGAAACTCACACAAAACGGAAGATTGTATCATGGTGGACGTAACAGCCACTTATCCCGAAAAAGAACTGATACTTCAGGATGTCATGGATGTAGAGTATATACCGTTGGAAACCACAGATGAATTTATCACCCAAGGCTCAGTAAAGGCATTTGGCAACAACATACTTCTGGTAAAGAATCATCAAAACGATGGAACCATCTTTGTCTTCGACCGGGCTACAGGAAAAGGATTAAGGAAGATAAACCATTTGGGGCAGAGCGGTGAAGAATATTCCGAAATAACCGGCATTGTATTGGATGAAGCGAACAACGAAATGTTCGTTATAGACTATCCCGCAAGAAAAATATTAGTCTACAATCTTGAAGGAAGCTATAAAAGAAGTTTCCCATTTTCTGACAACAGCTTTTATAGTTATCCAGCTAATTATGACAATGATAACCTGATTTGCTACAAAGGCTACGCTCCTGATTTAGAAAACGAGCAATCCTGCCATGTGCTGATTTCTAAAAAAGATGGAACCATCACAAAAGAAATCCGTATACCTATTGACAAAATTTCCACCCCGGTGTGGATAAAAGACGATATAATTATATCGCCCAGCTACACCCTAAGCGTATGCACCCCCGACCAATGGTTACTTGTCAGAGCCTCTTCAGACACTATATATAATTATCTGCCGGACGGAACCACAAGCCCTGCCATAGTCAGAACCCCTTCCATTCACTCTATGGACCCTCAAATATTTCTTTATCCAACCGTGGTTACAAACCGTTATTATTTCATGCAAACTCTTACCAAAAAATTCAACCTGGAAAGAATGAATGGATTTCCAACTAAGAATTTAATGTATGACAAGCAAGAAAAAGCCTTGTTTAAATATACCGTCTACAATGACGACTTTATAGACAAACGGCAGGTAAATCTAGAGATGGAAGTGGTGAATCCCATTAATCAGGGTGTTGCAGCTTTCCATTCACTGGAAGCCGCTAAACTTATGGAAGCAAATGCAAAAGGAAAGCTAAAAGGCAAATTAAAAGATATTGCAGAGAAGTTGGAAGAAGACTCTAACCCTGTAATCATGCTGATAAAGCACAAGAAATCAAACTAATATCTCCGCTTCAATCAATGAGATGGTTGTATAAATCAATGCAATGATTCTTTTCAATCAACGCAATATTTAAAATAAATCATCGGCATGTTTTTCGGGTGGATACAGATTATAGGAAAACTTATTTAACCAAATATTTGCGGATTCAAAAGTTTCTACTACCTTTGCAGCCGCAAACACGGGAGTAGCTCAGTTGGTAGAGCACTGGTCTCCAAAACCAGGTGTCGGGAGTTCGAGCCTCTCCTCCCGTGCAGGATTAGATAGCTGTAAGTGAACAACTTACAACTATTTGCCTTTTATAGGTCGGACAAATGTCGGACACAATTTTTTCAGAGTATTAACCGTGCTACGTTTTTAGAAATCCAAAAACGTAGAAAAAAATGTCTATATCCAAAAGAAAAGGTGCATCAATAGATGAAATAATCGGGTACACTCTCCCAAAACTTCATACCGGAAAGAACTGGTATATTGACTTCAAGGCATATGATCCGCTTGAACAAAAAATGAAGCGGAAAAAATATATGCTGGATGGAATTGATAAAGTTACGGAAAGAAAAAAGAGGGCAACTGAAACAATTGCAAGCCTAACAAACCGTCTGCGTTCCGGCTGGAACCCTTGGGCGGATACTTCCAATTCACGACAGTACACCAAATTCACCGATGTTATTGAACTGTATCATAAATATCTCCTGAAACTGCAAAAATCCAACGTCTTTAAAGAAAACACAATACTGGATTACCAGAAGCGAATCAAAGTGCTGTCTGCTTACAATGAGCAACGGTATCCTTCAATCGTATACATATATCAATTTGACAGGACCTTTGTGAGTGATTTCCTCGATTATATATTAATTGACCGCGATTCATCTGCCCGGACACGGAATAACTATCGTACATGGATTTCATCCTTCGGTTCGTGGCTTGAAGAAAAACAATTTGTAGAAAGCAATCCGGCAGCCAAAATCAAAGCTTTGACCGTGGACGGGAAAATAAGAAGTGAGATTTCACACAAAGATTTAGCCAAATTGAGGGATTATTTGCAAACCAATAATCCCCATTTCTTATTGCTATGCCAGTTTCTATACTACACCCTAATCAGACCAGGGGAATTATCCTGTATCAAATTAAAGGATATTCATTTGAAAGAACAAAAAGTTTATATCGCTTCCAGCATTTCAAAGAATAGGAATGATGGCATGGTAGGTCTAAACGATACACTGATAAAATCCATGATTGACTTGAACATATTCTCTCATGACAATGAATGTTATCTGTTCGGGAGAGATTTCAAACCGTCTCCGGAAAAAGGAAGTAGCCGTAGTTATCGTAATTACTTCAAGAAAATCCGGCAAGAATTAAAATTCCCGGATTCTTATCAATTATACTCTATGAAAGACTCCGGCATTCACGACCTAGCCAATGCAGAAGGCATCGTCGTTGCTCGTGACCAAGCACGGCACGCCGATGTATCCACAACTAACAAATATTTAAAGGGGAGTGATCTTCCGGTGCATGAGGAAACAAAACATTTTGAGGGGATTCTATAGCGTGACTTCATAAAAATATCCGGTTTTTTCCATTTACACAAAATATTTTATAGTGCCAACAACTCTGAACAGAGGGCGTTCCTTTCCATTCCCCGGGGGCGCCCTCTACCTTTTTTATAATGCTTGATACATCAGAAAACAAATTCCTTTTTTCGGATACCCCGAAGTTTTGCCTATCTTTGTTTCCGTTTTCTTAGAAACAGGAACAACATGTTGCACTATTTTACACACTCCGTCGATTCCATAGAATTGCCGGAACAATTTACATATCCCTTCCACTATACGCCTCACCCACTTTGCATCTTTGCAGCCCAGGAGGTACAAACTTATCTTGCCTCGCAACTTCAATGGGCGGAAGAACTGCACCAGGGCAAAATGTTTGGCGTGTTGGTAGTGGAAACACCTGCCGGAAAAGTAGGTTATCTGGCTGCTTTCTCAGGTACTCTAGCAGGGCAGAACATCCATCCCTATTTTGTTCCTCCTGTCTACGACCTACTGCAACCTTCCGGTTTTTTCCGTCACGAAGAAAAGAATATATCAGCACTGAACTCCCGTATCGAAGACTTGCAAAACCACCCCGATTATCTGCAAGCCCGACAAAGACTCGAAGAAGCTATTCACTCTTCCCATCAAGCATTGTCTCAAGCCCAAGCGGAACTCAAAGCATCCAAAGAAGCACGGGAACTCCGCCGGCAGAATCATCCTGACGAAAACGAGCTTGCTGAAATGATTCGTGAAAGCCAACATCAAAAAGCAGAATACAAACGGCTGGAACGGACATGGAAAGAACGGCTTGCTGCCTTGAAAGAAGAAACAGACACATTTGAAACACTCATACAAAGCCTGAAAACGGAACGGAAAAAACGCTCGGCAACCTTACAACAGAAGCTTTTCGAGCAATTTGAAATGTTGAATGCCCGGGGAGAAAAGAAAAACCTGTGTGCCATCTTTGCACCCACCACTCAAAAGATTCCTCCTGCCGGAGCCGGTGAATGTGCAGCTCCTAAGCTGCTACAATATGCTTATCTCCACCAACTGCGCCCCGTAGCTATGGCAGAGTTCTGGTGGGGCATATCGCCTAAAGCGGAAATACGCCGTCACGGCTATTACTATCCGGCATGCCAAGGTAAATGTGGTCCCATATTAGGGCACATGTTACAAGGACTCAACGTAGAACCTTCTCCTTTGGCTGTTTCTCCAGAAAAAGAAATCCAGGAACTGGAGATTCTCTGGGAAGACGAATATCTGCTTGTAGTGAACAAACCCGCAGGCATGCTTTCCGTTCCGGGAAAAAGAGAAGGAATATCGGTATACAGTTGGCTAAAGGGGCGCTACCCACAAGCTTCCGGACCGATTATCGTGCACAGGCTGGATATGGCAACATCCGGACTTTTGCTAGCTGCCAAAACAAAGGAAGTACATCAGAACCTACAAGCACAATTTAAGAATCGGACTATAAAGAAAAGATACGTTGCGCTGCTCGAGGGGCACGTCACGCAAAAGGAAGGAATAATCGACTTACCATTGTGTCCTGACATTACCGACCGTCCCCGACAAATGGTAAATAGAGAATATGGCAAGCCTGCACTGACAAAATATCATGTCGATGCCCAGTATCCTGAACATACGCGCATCACCTTTTATCCGTTAACAGGGCGCACTCATCAGCTACGTGTACACGCTGCGCATCCGCAAGGATTGAATTGCCCCATCGCAGGTGACGAACTTTATGGGAAGAAAGCAGATAGACTCTATTTGCATGCCGAATCTATTGAATTCACACATCCTATTTCAGGAGAAAGAATAAGCGTAGAGAAAAAAGCAGAATTCGTTGAGGAAAAGGAGGGAAAAGAAAGAGAAAAAAAAGGAGATAAAAGAAATTAAGAGGAGGCATAAATGCACCATTATCAACTTTATCTCCCCGAACCCGAAGGTTCAATAACTCCTTTTACCTCCTCTTATCCTTTCTCTCTCTTATATATTCGGATTTAGCGATTTCCAGTCTTCAATAGCAGGAAGAATTCCCATTTCAATCACTTCGTCACGAAGTTTACATAAGTGGCGGTAGCTTTCTTCAAGTTCTTTCTGTTCTTCGGGCGTTCCGCTTACTTCAGTGTAATGTACACCGTCTTTAGTGATAGAAGTCTCCATAGCCATCATGATATGGTCGAATTTACCATTCGAAACATACGTTCCGGCAGGCCAACGGAAAGGTTGTCCACCCATGGCGGCTGCAATCATTTCGATAGAAAGATAAGCTGGACTTTGGAAAGAAGAACGTCCACGCAATTCGATGATGCGTTTTCCCCCTTGGATGACACGTACTTTCAGATCTTCCCAGTCGGCAAGCGGCAGACGGTCGGTACCAATAAGCGAAGTAAGAGGTTGTCCCTCAATCCGGGTAGTAGAAGCAAATACAGCCATCTGTTCGCCATGTCCTCCGTAGGTACGGCAATTATGTATTTCGGAAGCAGGAATATGCAGGTATTTCACCAGTTCGTTCTGCAAGCGGGTGCTATCCAAAGCTGCCAACGTAGAAACCTGCGAAGGCTTCAATCCTGAATATAATAAAGTAATCAGCCCTGTTATATCAGCAGGATTGAAGATTACCACAATATGTTTCACATCGGGACAGTATTGACGCACGTCTTTACCGAATTGCTCGGCTATCTGTGCATTGCCTTTCAGCAAGTCTTCACGTGTCATGCCTGCTTTACGGGCTGCACCACCGGAAGAAACAATATATTCGGCTCCGGTCAACGCTTCGCGAATGTCCGAAGTATACGTAAGGTTCATCCCTTCAAAACCGCAGTGGTATAACTCTTCCGCCACTCCTTCCAAAGCAGGTGCATAAGGGTCATAAAGACAGAGGTTTGGAGTAAGTTTCATCATCATGGCAGTTTGAGCCATATTGGAGCCAATCATTCCGGCAGCTCCTACAATTGTCAGTTTTCCGGTAGTTAAGAATTCCATAATTTCAATTTGTTTTAAAAAGTAAATATTCTTTGTATGGGTTGACGATACAAAGATAAGCACTTTAGCGGTCGGTTGTCTATCGAAAAAAGTTCTGTCTGATAATGAAAAGTTATCGGGTGAGCCCCAAGCCAAGGTCGAAAAAAAGACTGGTCGTATTGAAAGAAGGACGGCATCCAAAATTTCTTTTGAATGCCGTCCTTCTTTCTTGAGCCTCTTGTCGGATTCGAACCAACGACCCCGAGATTACAAATCACGTGCTCTGGCCAACTGAGCTAAAGAGGCGGGGGTGGGTAAGCTTACTATATCGCGCCGCTACAACCAACTACCTTTGCTGCGATCAAGCCCTGGAGGATTCGAAGGGAGCTGGCCGTATAGGACTTACCCGTATTTGCGGTTGCAAAGGTAGATATTTTTGCGGAATCTGCAATAGAATGGTATACTTTTTTTTGAGAAATTTTTCATTTCACTGTCTAAGAGGGCTTTATTAACTTTAACAACCATATCTCCCCTATCAATAGATATTATTTGTACCTTTGCACACAATTTATGAATAATAACAAGATGAAAGAAGACAGAAGTTACACACAGAAATACGCTATGACCTTCGGTACCTATATGGGTCTCTATTGGATAGTTAAGTTCATATTGTTTCCATTGGCCTTTAATGCTCCTTTTCTCTCCTTATTATATTTATTGTTCACCTTGGCAGTACCATTCTTGGGATATTATTATGCAAAACAATACAGGGATAAATATTGTAAGGGAACAATCAGCTTCCTACACGCCTTGATATTCACCATTCTTCTGTATCTCTTTGCTTCCCTGTTGGTGTCTGTGGCCCATTATGTGTATTTTCAATACATTGACCATGGCTACATTGCCGATGCCTACAGCCAGCTATGGGACAGATTGATGACTACCAGCCCCGAATTAGTAGAGAATAAAGAAATAATAGAAGAAATGAAACAAGCTGCCCGTTCGCTCAGCCCTCTGGACATCACCATACAATGTATCGGACTAGATATATTATGGGGTTGCATCTTTGCTTTTCCTACCGCACTAGCCGTGATGAGAAAAGAAAATTCTGCTAACGGACAACCTTTTGTACAATCCTAAATCGGTAAAGAATAAAATGGATATATCAGTAGTAGTGCCTTTGTTCAACGAAGAAGAATCTCTCTCCGAACTGTTTGCCTGGATTGAACGTGTAATGAAGGAAAACGGCTTTTCTTATGAAGTCATCTTTATTAACGACGGCAGTACGGACCGCTCCTGGGAAATAATAGAAGGGCTCAAAGCAGGGGCTGATTGCGTGAAAGGCATCAAGTTCCGGCGCAACTATGGCAAGTCTCCAGCTCTTTTCTGTGGATTCGAAGAAGCTGAAGGAGATGTGGTCATCACCATGGACGCGGACTTGCAGGATAGCCCGGACGAAATTCCGGAACTCTACCGCATGATTACCCAAGAAGGATATGATCTTGTATCGGGGTGGAAGCAAAAAAGATATGATCCACTGTCGAAGACACTTCCTACCAAACTGTTTAATGCCACTGCCCGCAAAGTTTCCGGCATCAAGAATCTACACGACTTCAATTGCGGACTCAAAGCCTATCGTCGGGAAGTGGTGAAGAATATCGAAGTGTATGGAGAAATGCACCGCTACATTCCTTATTTGGCAAAGAATGCAGGTTTTGGCAAAATTGGTGAAAAGGTGGTGCACCATCAGGCACGTAAATTCGGAAAGACTAAATTTGGAGGACTCAACCGTTTCTTCAATGGATACCTCGATTTGATTTCGCTCTGGTTTCTTTCAAAGTTCGGCATCAAGCCGATGCATTTTTTCGGTCTGCTGGGTTCGCTAATGTTTATATTAGGTTTTATCTCGGTCATCATTGTAGGTGCCAGCAAGTTATACTCCATGAACCATGGGTTACCCTATCGGCTGGTGACGGATTCACCCTACTTCTATCTGTCGCTCACCGCAATGATTATCGGTACCCAACTGTTTCTGGCCGGTTTCTTGGGCGAACTTATCTCGCGTAACGCCCCGGAAAGGAATAACTATCAAATAGAAAAGAAAATATAATAAGGAACAACGAATATGAAGAATTTAATTCATCTTTTCCTGGTATTGCTCATTGTAGGCTGTGCTGTCGGTCTAAGCACTTCGTGCTCGGAGGAAAACGATTGCTCTCTAGCGGGAAGACCTATGATATATTGCAACTTATATACTACCAACCCGGAAACGGGTATAGCACAGGCCGACACGTTGGACTCTCTCACCGTGACTGCCTTTGGAACGGATTCCATCCTGATTAACAATCAGAAAGATGTACACGATCTCATGTTACCCCTGAGATATACCGCAGACAGCACTATCTTTGTGCTCCATTACAATTACCCGCGAAGCAAAACTCAGGCAGATACCATCTATATCAAACAAAAAAATATTCCTTATTTCGAATCAATGGAATGTGGCTATAGCATGAAGCAAAGCATTGTAAACATAAGAATCGGTAAGTCGTCACGCCCCGGGCAAATCGATCAACTGGATTCTATACATATTTTAAACCAAGCAGCTAATACAAATGGGACGACTAACCTGGAATTATTTTATAGGTACCGCGATTAGCCTGCTTTTGGTCTTATCCATAGCAATTCCGGTACAGGCACAACAACCATACCCCCGCCCTGTCTCTCAAAGGGAGAAGGAAAAAGAAAAGCCGGTGGTAGTGGACACTATTCCTTTTTATAATGGGACGTATGTTGGTGTGGACCTCTACGGCATCGGAAGCAAAGTGTTGGGAGGAGATTTCCTCAGCTCGGAAATCAGCGTGAAAGTAAATCTGAAAAACAAATTTATTCCTGCACTGGAGCTGGGATTCGGCAACACGGACACATGGAACGAAACCGGAATCCATTATAAAAGCAATACCTCACCTTATTTTCGTATCGGCGTGGACTACAACACGATGGCGAAGAAAAAAGAAAAAAACAATTTCCTGTATGTCGGATTGCGATATGGACTCAGCAGTTTCAAATATGATGTAACCACTCTCCCCTTCAACGATCCCATCTGGGGAGACCAACTGGAGAATCCCGGGATACATGACGATATATGGGGCGGCAATGTTCCCTATAACCATCTAGGAATGAAGGCAACCGTACAATGGTTTGAGTTAGTGCTAGGTGTAAAAGTGAAGGTTTATAAGAATTTCTGTATGGGATGGGCACTGAGGATGAAATACAAAATGAGTGCTTCTATCAGCGAATACGGCAATCCGTGGTATGTTCCCGGCTATGGCAAATACAAATCGAATAACATAGGAGTTACTTATTCTCTTATCTATAAACTACCTTTATAAACAATGACAGGACTTGAAATATGGCTGCTTGCAATAGGTTTAGCGATGGATTGTTTCGCTGTATCAATTGCAAGCGGCATTTTTTTAAAACGTATCCAGTGGCGTCCTATGCTAGTGATGGCCTTTGCCTTTGGATTCTTCCAGGCTATGATGCCTTTTCTGGGGTGGATAGGCGCCAGTACCTTCAGCCATTTGATAGAAAGCGTGGACCATTGGATTGCTTTCGGCATTCTGGCTTTCCTGGGAGGAAGAATGGTGAGGGAATCTTTTAAAGATGAAGATTGCCGGCAGGAGTTTAATCCAACCAGCTTAAAAGTGGTGTTTACTATGGCTATTGCCACAAGTATCGATGCACTTGCTATTGGCATCTCTTTCGCTTTCCTGGGAATAAACGAGTTTTCCACTATCTTCTCCCCCATCATTATCATCGGTGTGGTATCGTTCGTGCTTTCCCTCGTCGGTCTACTTTTCGGTATCAAATGCGGTTGCGGATTTGCCAGAAAGATGCGAGCGGAACTTTGGGGAGGTATCATATTGATTTCTATCGGAATCAAAATATTAATAGAACATTTATTTTTCAATTAAAACGAGAATGGAAAAGAATACAAAAAAAAGCTTCTTATGGCTGACATTATTGCTCTTAGCCAGCATCTGGATTATAGCCAAGAAGAACCAAGAAGTTCCTTACAACACAATCAGCGGAGGAATCTTCGGAACCCTTTATAACATTACTTATCAACATGAGGGAGACCTCAAAGCTGAAATAGAGCAAGAATTGAAACAATTTGACGCCTCGCTCTCTCCCTTTAACAAAACCTCCATCATCAGCCACGTAAACCGGAATGAAGAGGTTGCCACCGATAGCTTTTTCATAAGATGCTTTGAACGTTCTATGGAAATATCCCGCCAGACCGATGGAGCTTTCGATATTACCGTAGCTCCGTTGGCAAACGCCTGGGGATTCGGGTTCAAACAAGGCACTTTTCCCGACTCGATGATGGTAGACAGCCTGCTGGAAATAACAGGTTATCGGAAAGTGCAACTCAAGGATGGAAAAGTAATCAAAGACGACCCGCGCATCATGCTCAATTGCAGCGCTGTAGCAAAAGGATATGCAGTGGACGTAGTAGCACGCTACCTGGATAGGAAAGGTATAAAGAATTACATGGTAGAAATAGGCGGAGAAATCGTCGTGAAAGGCAACAACCCTCAAGACCACCTCTGGCGGGTAGGCATCAACAAACCCATAGATGATTCCCTATCACTTAACCGGGAACTACAAACCGTGCTGCAACTGACAGATGCGGGGCTGGCCACTTCGGGAAACTACCGCAACTATTACTATAAAGACGGAAAAAAATATGCCCACACCATCGACCCGCGTACCGGATACCCCGTTCAGCACAACATACTATCGTCCACCGTCATAGCCGAAGACTGCATGACAGCCGACGCACTTGCCACCGCCTTCATGGTGATGGGACTCGAAGAAGCACAACGATTTATAAAAGCTCATCCTTCTATCAATGCTTATTTTATCTATACGGATGAGAAGAATGAATATAAAACCTACTTTACGGAAGGAATGAAAAAATACCTTGTTCCCTGACGCGCGTTCTACTTCATAAATACGAAATAGACCGCAGCCACCAGACATACAAAGGCTGCAAGATGGTTCCAGTGCAAAGTTTCGCCCTTAAATAATAAGGTAGAAAAGACAGTAAAGATTATCAGAGTTATCACCTCTTGGATAACCTTCAACTGCATCAGAGAGAAAGGTCCGCCATTTCCATTAAATCCTATACGGTTGGCGGGCACCTGGCAGGAATATTCGGCAAGGGCAATTACCCAGGAAAACAAAATCACTGCATACAAAGGCCAGTTATTAATAACTTTGGCCTCTTGCAGTTTCAGATGGCCATACCAGGCAAATGTCATAAAGACATTGGAAATAATCAATAAGAAAATAGTATAAACGCCTTTCATATAAATTGATATATTATAAATCTTTTCTTTGAGGAAGCAACTCCGACTGCACATTACTCATGCTGCCCCATAAACTGTAACGGGCCTCAGGATTCATCTTCTCTAATTGACGGAGAATCTCTTTCATGTCGCTACGTCCGGATTGCGACTCGTATGGACAATTCTTCACTTGTTTCCGGTAACCACGCATGCGTGCCAATTCCATTAAATCGGATTCATGCACCAAGCACATAGGGCGGATGATAGTCATATCAAATTTCTTCATTACTAATCGCGGAGGCATAGTGCTAAATGCTCCCTGATAAGTGAGGTTCATCAATAAAGTTTCAAGGATGTCATCCATGTGGTGTCCTAAAGCAATCTTATTACACTGGTGTTCTTTAGCTACAGTGAACAAAGCTTTACGCCGGTTCCACGAACAAAGAAAACAGGGCGACTTGCGACTATCCGTTGAAGGATCAAAAGAAGTTTCATAGCGAAGATAAGGCACTCCGTACCTTTCACAATGACCGCGCAAATAGTCTTCATCACTTTGGTAGGGGATATTTTTCATCACCACGTGCACCGCCACAACCGAAAAGCGTGGCTTGAAGATGCGCGAACGCCGACCCAATAGCTCTACCAAAGCCAAAGAATCTTTTCCACCAGACAAACCGATAAGGATTTTATCTCCTTCTTCGATTAATCCGTATTCCACTACTCCTTTACTGAAACGCCTTTCTATGCGGCGAAACATACCCTCTTCTTCCGTAAATTGTGCCATAACTTCAAAATCGGCTGCAAAAGTAAATCAAAAGAATGATTTAAAGAAGAATTAACATAATAGAATTAGATAAAAAGGGTTTATTTCCCAGAAATTTGTACTTTTGAACTCCTGAACACCAATGCAAAGAAGATGTATATGAAAAAAAACAATATCCTACTCTTTTTACTCTGTTTTTTTATAGCAGGCTCTTCCTATGCTCAAACACTGGAA
>JAUUNK010000143.1 GCA_030844565.1 Bacteroides ovatus | reverse complement strand
CCGATATAAAATATCTTGCCATAGAACTTTAACCCGGGATAGGCATCGAGCGTGAACATGGCAGGTTGCCCTAGACGAATTTTACTAAACTTGGTTTCTTGCAGGTATACCGTTACCCATAAGTCTTTACCTTCGTTTAAAGTGAAAATGTTCTCTCCGGGTTCCAACAGGTCACCTGCCACTACCCATTGCTTGGCAATCACTCCGTCTGCCGGAGAAAAGATCCGGTAATCTTTTGTCTGCGCACTGTCCAAGGTAGCGAGTAATTCTCCCTTCCTTACGCTATCTCCTTCAAATTTATACACTGCTGCCAGAGGTGCCATTGCCTGTGCAGATATATTTATACGATAGCTATCCAGGTTTGCATCTACAGTAGAGATGTATTTCCGATAGTTCCACCACCAGATGATGGCTACGACAAAGGCAATCACCAGTAAGATGATAAGCCATATAAACTTTTTCCTGTCCGATTTCTTAGGATTATTTTCAACGTCCATACTATATAGGATTTATTACAAGGCAGTAAACAAAGAACACTTTGCAAAGGTTCCCTGCTTTAATATAAATTTAAGGATGAAAAAACAAATCAGACCCGGCTGTCGTTTATGTAATAAAATGAAAGATATGAAACCGGTTATTTACAAATTTTTATTTCCGCTTAAGCCTGATGATACCAGAATATCTCTCTATCTTCTGGCGGTACGGATTTTCTTTGGTCTGTTATTAATGAATCATGGAGTGCAGAAATGGGGAAACTATTCAGATCTGTCTGCCACTTTTGCCGATCCTCTAGGTATGGGAAGCCTTATTTCACTGATATTGGTCATCTTTGCCGAGGTGGCTTGTTCCATTGCATTTATGTTGGGACTCTTTTATCGCTTGGCTTTAATACCCATGATTCTTACTGTAGGAGTAGCTTTTTTCGTCATTCATGGTGGTGATGCTTTTGCAGCAAAAGAATTAGCTTTAATTTACTTATTTGTTTTCATATTGATGTATATCATCGGCCCCGGGCGATATTCACTGGATCGCATCCTCTCAAGAGAATTTACTTCCCGTCCGCAGGAAACCTATAAAAAATAGGAGAAATTGTTTTTGATTAACTTAAAAAGGTTATATTTGCACATCCATAAAAGAGGTATTCTCTTTTGGCAAAAGAAAAACAGACAATAACTTTTTATTAATCAAAACATTTAAGTATGAAAAGAAGTACATCGACACTGGTAGCGGTTGCTTTGAGCGGCACTATCTTGTTTAGTTCATGTGTAGGCTCTTTCGGGCTTTTCAACCGCATTTCATCCTGGAACCAATCCATCGGTACTAAGTTTGTAAACGAACTTGTATTCCTTGCTTTGAACATTGTTCCAGTATACGGAGTAGCTTATCTGGCAGATGCGTTGGTGATTAACTCCATCGAATTCTGGAGTGGTTCTAATCCCATGGCAAATGTAGGAGACGTGAAGAAGGTAAAAGGTGAAAACGGCGATTACTTGGTTAAGACTTTGGAGAACGGTTATTCTATTACAAAAGTAGGTGAAGAAACTTCTATGGATTTAATCTACGACAAGGAAGCCAACACTTGGAATGTGGTATCTAACGGAGAAAATACCGAACTGTTGAAAATGAACAATGACGGAACTGCCGACCTCTATTTGCCCAACGGCAAAACAATGAACGTTACATTGGACGCTCAAGGCATGATGGCTGCAAAGCAAGTTACTATGAACGGTTTGATGTTTGCTGCACGCTAAGAAATCTGACGAAGGTATTATAAAGAAGAAAATAGCCATCTCAATCCTGGAGGACCGAGATGGCCATTTTTTTATGATAACAATTGTATGACTTTCTTGGAGTCCGCTTCTTTCTAGAACGGATATCCCACTGCGAAATGAAAGGCAAAGTCGCGACTAAATTTAGGATGGATAATGGGATAACGCAGCTTGCCGCTCTCATATATCGGATTGATAGCTTTCATTCCTCCGTCAAAACGTAAAATAAAGAAGTCTAAATCAAGACGGAGTCCTACTCCATAGGCCATGGCAATCTGCTTATAGAACTTATCGAACTTAAACACTCCTCCCGGTTGGTTGGCGTAATTGCGCATAGTCCATATATTACCAGCATCTATGAACAGGGCACCTTGAAACTTCCAAAACAATTTACTTCGGTATTCAATGCTGGCATCCAGTTTAATATCTCCTGATTGGTTCAATAAGTTGCCGTCGCCCGGAAATGAACCGGGACCTAAATCACGTACTGTCCATCCGCGTACACTATTGGCACCCCCTGAGAAGTATTGCTTTTCAAAAGGAATCGTCTTGGCATTCCCGTAGGGAACGGCAATGCCGATGCCAGCATGAAAAGCAAAAGAGTTACGGTGGTCAATCGTTATATTCTTGGCAAAATCAAACTCTCCTTTTACATATTGAGCATAAGGAATTCCAAGAATAGCATATTCTCCGTTACTATTTTTACGAATGCTGAATGCTTTGGAAAGAGCATACATAATGTTTCCTGCCGACTCGATATTAAATCGAATGGAATACGAGTTGGAAGAAATAGTATTATTCATCATCGAGCCACCTGCACTGTTGTAAGTATAGTTATACCCCATGCGGATAATAAGCCGATTTTGGTAGTTATATTGTAGAATCTCATTTTGTCCCTTATCAATATAATCTTTCTCAAAGTTTTCCGATTTCCAGGGGAGGTAGAGAAATCCTATATCAATCAGGTCGATACGATGTTGTGCCTTTTGGCGTTGAAGCCATTTGTAACTCCATGAAGCCGATGCCATAGTGCGCGAAAATTCGGGACGTAACTGATAATTATATTGCAAACCAAACTCCGTAGTAGCCCTAATTTTCTGTTTGTAATTAGATGAAAGAAAAGGGAATAAGAAATTGGGAAAATTGATGCTGCTCTCCACACCATATTCTGTATAATTGTTAGTCCGATAACCCGGCTGTAAGCCTGAAATTACTTCATAAGCTCCTCGAAACTTAATCATAAAGGTTTCCGAACCCTTGAAGAGATTACGATTTTGAAACGATACGGATGCTGCCGCGCCCAGGTCACCTGCCGAATTGGTTCCTTCCACTTCAAAAGAGATAGATTTATGTTTACTTTTAGTGAGCATCACATAACAATTGAGCTTAGAAGTATCACCCACCTGAGTCTCAAAGAAACGGATATTAGTATATTTCAGAGCAGACAAACGGCCAAAGTAAGAATAAGTCTTTTGAACATTCGCTTCGTTGTACAGTTCCTCCGGAAAGAATCTCAGATTATCTGTTAGCACTCTCGGGCGAAGATAAAGTTTGTCTTTATAATAGATAGGATACCCTTTGTAATGGACGGAATCATTAATTTCGATGCTACTTAGAGCAGAAGACTGCAACACATCATAGTCGGTGATAAAATTTATTTTATTGATTTTATACTGCCGATGTGCTTCGGGAAGACCATCATTAGAACTTTTGTAAGGCTGTACATGTAAAGTAAGGTCCACCAGATATGTATTACGCACTGTGTCGGCTGTATAGTTGATATAGTCTTTATTGAATCTATAATATCCGTTACGCAGCAGATTATCCGTAATGCGTTGGCGCTCGCTGTCGAGTATGTTAACGTCAAACACCATCCCCTCCTTCAGTAAAGTGTGTACCGAGTCTTGGCGCATATAATCTGCAATCTTCCAGTCCGAAATGTCATATTTTAGCGAACGCACCACATAGGGACGTCCTACCGTTACATTATAATAGAGTTTAAGTTTTTTCTTTTTTGCCTTCACTGTCCGCTTCACGATAGCTCCCATATATCCCATGTTGTGTACCGCTTTTTCTATTTCTTCTTCCGACCGCCGTGCTTCTTCCTCGCTATAGATGACTGGTTCATCTCCTATTCTCCGCAGAAACTTGTTAAACCAACGGGTGGAGTCTCTTCCCGAGAGGTCATATACATACAACTGTGTTTTGATAAGACTAAACCACTTAGCATTAGGAGTCTGACGTACATACATGCGAAGAGCTGAAGGTTTTATTTCTTTATTATCCGTATGTATCTTTACCTCGTCCAGCAAGTAAGAACCATCCGGCACAAACTTTGTGGCAGAACACGAAGCAAGAGCCATGGCAACAATAAAATTAAAAAAATAAAGAAATCCTTTCCTCATACGGTTTATATAAGATAGCCTCGATAAATGTGCTTACAAAGATAAATTATATTTTCCGTTCGGGAAAATAATAAAAAAGATTAGTGGCAAGCATATCCGAAAATATACTTGCCACTAGACCTTTTTATTGTATTCTGAACATCACCGGGATGGTGTATTTTGTACGGACTACTACTCCTTTTTGCATACCTGGCTTCCACTTAGGCATTGCCTTGACTACTCTCAATGCTTCCTCATCCAATAGCTTGGAAACGCCTCTCATTATCTTTGCATCTTGAATGGAACCGTCTTTGTTAACTACGAACTGAACGACTACACGTCCCTGTTCATTATTTTTCTGACATTCTGCCGGATACTTGATATTGCCACTCAGGAATTTCATGAGTTCCTTCATTCCTCCGGGATATTCCGGCATATCCTCTACTACTGTGAAAACCTCCTCTTCTGAGGATTTAGGTTCGTCTACTACGGTTTTCTGTTCAATCGGAGTAGCTTTTTCCGTTATTTCCGTTGCCGATTCTATTTTTTCCGGTTTTTCGGAACAATTACTAAAGAAAATCAGCAAAGCTGTCACTGGAATGAACATCAGATATTTGCTTATCATAATGTTCCGGGTTCTTTTTCTGTTTAACATCTTAATTCTTTTTTTTAAAGGTAATACACTAAAGTTATTATATAAATTCGCCGCGACCAACGTTGTGCAATCCATACCCAATAAATGGTATTGATAAGCCTTCTTGTCACATCCCGATGCAATCACTCGCTTATCCGCCAGATATTCATGATTCATGCGCATTTCGCTCCGTATCAACCATGCAAAGGGATTGAACCAGCAGAGAATTATTACAAGTTGTACCAATATAATATCCAGCGAATGGAATTCTCTCACATGCGTTTGCTCATGTATCAATATTTCTTTGAGTTGTCTTTCCGAATGCAAAGCCGGATTTACGAATATCCACTTAAAGAAAGAACAAGGCTCTTTTACTGCCGACGATTGATAGGCAAGTATACCATTAAAAGAGAATCGATGACAATGACTTGCCGAACTATGTATCCGATATACTTCTAGCAATGTACGCAAGAATAAGCCGGTTACTCCTATCCCATATATTAGCCAAAGCCATTCTCCTCCCTTTTCCCTGTTTGCTTCTTCTACTATGGTAGAACCGTCCGCCACCACAGGAACCTCCGGTAATAATTTAGAATAAACTGCCGTCACCACCCGTTCCAGGGGTCTGTTGTCAAGACCAGGCAACACAGGAAGATGCAAAAACGGATAAACGAAGGAGATGATACATATCATTATCAGCATCAGCCGTCTCAACTGAAAGAAGGTATCTTTGCGGGAGAGAAGTTTGTAAAAAGTAAACAAGACTGCCAACGCAATATTTACCTTAATAAAATAGATTATTAGAAGTTCCATACCCATGTTTATTTAGGATTCTTCATCTTCAATGATATTTATCAATTCTTCGAGTTCCTCTTTACTAATCTTACGATCGCGCACGAAGAAAGAAACCATTTCTTTGTATGATCCTGTGAAATAATTGCTTACCACTCCGTTTAAGAAACTGCGTTTGTAATCGCTTTCTTTCACCTGGGGATGATACTGAAGGGAGTTGCCTAATTTGAAGGAGATGAGATAACGTTTCTTCTCAAGGTTCCGCACCACCGATGCCACGCTTGTGTAGGGTGGCTTAGGCTCAGGCATAGCATCCAGTACTTCTCTGATAAAGCTCGGTCCCATTTTCCAAAAGTAAAGCATAACGTCTTCTTCTTGCTGCGTAAGTCTTTCCATACATTTACTTTTTATTTCTGAATATCAATCTACTATTTTTTAGCAAAACTACGAAATTTAAGTAGACTATATATATTTATCAATATAATTATTGTTAAGAGAAAGATACTTTTTACTCGATCCCTCCTTCGGGACGACTAGGTACTCATCAGATTTTTTTCAGAAGCAGAACTTTTATAAAGAGAAAAGTGTACTTTTGCAAGCAGGGAAACTGATTTTCCAATTAAATATAAGCAAAACACATCCATGATACCTTTAAGTAAAAACCGGATAAAATATATCCGCTCACTGGAACAAAAAAAGATACGTAAAGAAGAACATGCATTTCTGGCAGAAGGTCCCAAGCTGGTAGGAGACTTGTTGGGGCACTTCCCTTGTCGTTTTCTGGCAGCCACCTCTTCTTGGTTGAAAGAGAATCCCTTTGTGTGCGCGGATGAAATATCGGAAGTCACTCTGGAAGAACTGACACGCGCCAGTTTGCTGAAAACTCCGCAAGAAGTGCTTGCCATCTTTGAACAGCCTTCCTATGAATTGCAACCGGAAATAATGCATCATTCTCTTTGCCTGGCTTTGGACGATGTACAAGACCCGGGAAATATGGGAACTATTGTCCGCTTAGCAGACTGGTTCGGCATCGAACACATTATTTGCTCGCGGGGGACGGTGGATATATATAACCCCAAGGCTGTGCAGGCCACCATGGGAGGAATAGCCAGAGTGAAAGTTCATTATACTTCCTTACCTGCTTTTATCCGTTCTTTGGGAGATATTCCTATATATGGCACTTTTCTGGATGGAAAAAACGTGTATGAACAATCTCTCTCTACACATGGACTTATTATTATGGGTAATGAAGGAAACGGAATTGGAAAAGAAGTGGAAGCACTTGTAAACCGCAAGCTGTATATCCCTAATTATCCGGCGGAGCGCACCACCTCTGAATCGCTTAATGTAGCCATTGCTACCGCAGTAGTCTGTGCCGAGTTCCGGCGACAGGCTGCATCGAAATAAAATCAAAAGGGTAAAGCAAATAAGGAAATAAGTGATTTTTCTCCAAGAAAGATTCTACATCGGTAATGTTTCCGGTCACTAGCTCCCACTGTTGAAGAATGTTCTCCAACTCTTTTTCTTTAGCCAACAGGATGACTCCCGGAAACCATTCTACCGACTCTATCTCCTGTGTAAACGGAAAGATGCAGGAAACATATCCTGCATCCGTTATTTCCACTACATATTGTTTCAGGAAACCATATTCGGGTATAAATAAGTAATGTGCTGCAAAACGTCTCATTTTTCCACAGGTGTTACTCGTCTCACTTGTTGACGTCTACGCGGGCGCATTTGCTGGTCTTCTCTTATTTGCCGTTTCTCCTGAAGGATTTTCTGTTCTGTTTCCCGTTGTTCAGCTTTTATAGGACGTATCCGATTGGTGCGTTTACGATTCATTTCCTCCGGTGTCAGCCGTTGCTGAGGCTGTAGTTCGATAGATTTCACTGTATCCTTCATGCTTTTTTTAATAGGCACTTGCTTCAGAGAGTCTTTCTTTGCCGCTTCCATCTTATTGATAGAATCCCGTGCAATAGCCGAAAGTGTATCTTTACAGTGATAACGCATTAATGTAATCTGATCGGCAAGCAATGTACCCAGCTGTTTGTTTCCCGTGTAATAAATGAATCCCTTTACTTCTTTCAGTTTACCCAGCGTATCTCCCTGCAAACGGATTTCCTGTTTTCCCGACGCAATTATCTTCTTCATCTCGCTGACGATACTGTCATTCTCATATACAATCTGCATAGCCATCAGCGCCTTCCTAGCCGTATCAATCCGGTTCTCAGGGAAGCGGTAGTTCACCTCCCACACCAAGGTATCCCTCTCTTTGAAATTGCTGTCGGCAGGCAACACAAATGCATATTTATTGCTCAGCGGCATTTCCGTCAACCTTATCAGTCGTTTCCAGCTCCATACGTCAATGCTATCTCCAGGAGCACTCACTTCTGGCTTCTTGTCACGTATGGCAATGAGGTGATTGACAGCATCCCGTTGTGCTTTCAAACGCTTATTGACCTTCTCATAAATTTTCGACAACACTTCCGTGTTACGAGTATACCACACTAAAGAAGAGTCAAAAGCAGCTTCCGTCGTACCGTGTTTCCTGAATACGGCATCTATATAAAGTGCCTTCTTATAATTCTCATTATATGGCACATTATCTCCCATTGCTTTAGCTATATGGTAATCATATAGCAATGCTTCCATCTTCTTTTCCGATATAACGTCGTCAGGCCGCTTTACTTTGCAGCCCACCAGGATGAGAATCAAAATGCAGACACCACCTACCCACTGAAACCGAAAATCCTTTTTCATCTCTTACGTTGTCTTTTTTTCAATCGCGTGATAAGACTCATTGAGGTATTTACTATAAAAAAGGAGCAAAGCGATGATACCACAACTGATAGCAGCATCGGCAAAATTGAAAATAGGGCTAAAGAATATAAAATGTTCTCCACCAACAAAAGGAACCCACGAGGGCCAATTGGTTTCAATGATGGGAAAATAGAACATATCGACTACTTTTCCGTAGAACCACGGCGCATATCCTCCACCTTCGGGCATGAAAGTAGCAATCTGTGAGTGAGTGCTTTCATTAAAAAACACACCATAGAACACGCTATCGAGGATGTTACCCAATGCTCCCGTGAGGATAAGTGATACGCAAATGATATATCCTGTTTTGAATCCCTTCTTTATTATCTTATATAAATAATACCCAATCAACCCTACGGCTGCAATGCGGAAGACAGTCAGAAATAACTTCCCAAAGAGTTCCATCCCGAATGCCATTCCGTTATTCTCGGTAAAGTAGATATAAAACCAATCTGTAATGCGGATACTTTCGTGCCAATACATATTTGTTTTCACCAAAAACTTGATTACTTGGTCAATGATTAGCACAGAAAAGATAACGAGTAGAGCGATACGTCCTTTCGTAAGTAGTTTTTTCATTTTAAAATCATATTATACTGTAACGAGCTACAAGTTGCCGTGCGAAACCATTGCGCAGCTACTTGTAGCTCGTCACTCGTAGCTTTATGTGTAGCTATCGGTTATTTTTTACCACTGTTTTTAGCTTCGATGCTCAGAGTTGCATGAGGTACGGCACGCAAACGTTCAGCAGGAATCAGCTTTCCCGTTTCGCGGCAAATCCCATAGGTTTTGTTTTCAATACGCACCAATGCAGCCTGCAGACCTTGGATGAACTTCAACTGGCGTTGTGCCAAACGTGTAGTCTCTTCCTTGGATAAGGTATTGGCACCTTCCTCAAGTACTTTGTAAGTGGGCGACGTGTCATCTGTATCATTTCCGTCCAATCCCATCAGGCTCTTTTTAAATTGTTCATAGTCCCGCTGGGCCAATTCCAGCTTTTCCATAATGATGACACGGAATTCCTCGAGTTCCGCATCCGAATATCTTGTCTTTTCTGCCATAGCTTTTACTAGTTAAAAGGGTTAGTATTAGTTTATTAGTCTTTTATTACACTTACAAACAAGGAGAAATCGTCAAAAGCAAGTTCTACCCCGTCTTTCACTTCATCCGCCAGTTCGAGAGATGTACTTAAAACTTGGTTACAAATATAATTATTATATTCTTTTACCGCATCATCTGTTTGTGGATTTTTAGATAAAGTGATTTTTATTTTATCTGTTATCTCGAAACCACTGGATTTCCGAATATTTTGAATACGGTTCACCAATTCGCGTGCAATGCCCTCCCGACGCAGTTCTTCGGTGATAGTTACCTCAAGAGCCACGGTCAGTTTACCTTCATTGGCAACCAACCAGCCCGGAATATCTTCGCTGAAAATTTCCACATCTGTAGTTTCAATCACAGCTTCTCCGTTACCATCCAGATTCAAAGTATATTTTCCATTCCGTTCCAATTCGGCAATTGCTTCCTGCGACAGTGCAGACACAGCAGCTGCAACAGCCTTCATCTGTTTTCCGAACTTCGGTCCCAGTTTCTTAAAGTCACATTTCACTTTCTTCACCAACACGCCTGCCGCACCGTCTACGAACTTAATTTCCTTGACGTTCACTTCGTTCATGATAAGTGTTTTCACTGCTTCGATATGAGCTTTTTGTTCTTCGTCCACTACCGGAATCATGATACACTGCAACGGTTGGCGCACCTTGATATTCACTTTACGTCTCAAAGCCAACACCATCGAAGTCACGTCTTGTGCCATCTGCATGCGTGCCTCAAGTTCTTTATCTATCATTTCTTCCTGGCACACAGGGAATTTTGCCAAATGAACGGATATTACAGAGTCTCTTCCCGTCACACCTATCAGGTCGGTATAGAGACGGTCGGCATAGAAAGGAGAGATAGGAGCCATCAGCTTCGCTACCGTCTCCAGGCAGGTATACAGAGTTTGATAAGCAGAGAGTTTATCCTCAGTGAAGTCTCCGCCCCAGAAACGTTTCCGGTTCAAACGCACATACCAGTTGGATAAGTTGTCGTTCACAAAATCCGAGATCAATCGTCCGGCTTTGGTAGGTTCGTACTCGTTATAGCAAGTGTCTACTTCCTTGATCAACGTGTTGAGCACTGACAATATCCAGCGGTCGATTTCCGGCCTTTTTTCCATCGGCACATCCTCTTCTTTATATTCAAAGCCATCCACGTTGGCATAAAGCGCAAAGAAAGAATATGTATTATATAAGGTGCCAAAGAATTTACGGCGTACTTCTTCTACCCCCTCCACATCAAACTTCAGATTGTCCCAGGGAGAAGAGTTAGTAATCATATACCAGCGCAACGGGTCGGAACCATATTTCTCGATAGTGGAGAATGGGTCCACGGCGTTACCCAAACGCTTTGACATCTTATTACCATTTTTGTCGAGCACCAGCCCGTTAGAAATTACCGCCTTATAGGCAACACTGTCAAACACCATCGTTGCAATAGCATGCAACGTAAAGAACCAACCGCGGGTCTGGTCCACTCCCTCTGCTATGAAATCGGCAGGATACACCTGGCGACTGTCCAACAGTTCTTTGTTCTCAAACGGATAGTGAATCTGAGCATAAGGCATCGAACCGGAGTCGAACCAAACATCTATCAGATCAGCCTCCCGTTTCATCGGCTTGCCATCCTTAGACACTAGCACAATATCGTCTACATACGGACGGTGAAGGTCTATCTTATCGTAATTTTCTTCCGAGTAGTCGCCCGGCACAAAACCTTTCTCCTTATATGGATTGGACGCCATCAGACCGGCAGCCACCGATTTTTCTATTTCATTATACAATTCTTCTACAGACTCGATGCACTTCTCTTCGCTATTGTCCTCGGTACGCCAGATAGGTAGCGGCGTTCCCCAGTAACGAGAGCGGCTCAGATTCCAGTCGTTCAAGTTTTCCAGCCATTTGCCGAAGCGTCCTGTCCCGGTAGATTCCGGTTTCCAGTTGATAGTCTGGTTCAGATCCATCATGCGCTCTTTGCAAGCGGTAGATCGAATGAACCAGCTATCCAGCGGGTAATAGAGCACAGGCTTGTCTGTACGCCAGCAATGAGGATAGTTGTGCACATGCTTTTCTATTTTGAAAGCCTGATGATTGGCTTTCATCATCATGCAGAGAGCGACATCCAGCGATTCGGCGTTTTGTGCCGCTTTCTCATCATATTTCCCGTCCACAGTAAATTGGGGGTCATAGGCATTTTTCACCCACGCACCCTGATATTCTTTATATTTCTCTACATCGACGCACGCTTTGATAAATTCTTCATCCAGTTCGTCCAGCAGATAAAACTTGCCTGTCAGGTCCACCATTGGGCGGGTTTCTCCTTTCTTGTTAATCATAAAAAGTGAAGGAATACCTGCAGCGCGTGCCACGTTAGCATCATCGGCACCGAATGTGGGTGCGATGTGTACAATACCCGTACCGTCTTCTGTGGTTACATAATCTCCTAGAATCACCCGGAAAGCTTTATCACTCGGCTTCCATCCTTCTTCGGTTATTTCCACCGGTTTCACCCAAGGAATCAACTGCTCATACTCCATGCCTACGAGCTCTGGACCTTTATATTCAGCTATCACTTTATAAGGTATCAACTTATCGCCCGGCTTGTAATCTTCCAGTTTCAAATCGGCAGCTTTCGGGTTGAAATGAGCGTTCAGCAAGGCTTTTGCCAGAACGACAGTTATAGGGTCACCCGTATAACTATTGTAAGATTGCACAGCTACATAATCTATTTTGGGACCTACGCACAAAGCAGTATTCGAGGGCAATGTCCAGGGAGTGGTCGTCCACGCAAGGAAGTAAGGGGTTCCCCACTCTGCCATTTCCGGTCGGGGATTCTTCATTTTGAATTGTGCCACCATTGTTATATCCTTCACATCACGGTAGCATCCCGGTTGGTTCAGTTCATGAGAGCTCAATCCCGTTCCTGCAGCAGGAGAATATGGTTGAATTGTATATCCTTTGTATAGCAGGTTCTTCTTATGTAGTTGTTTCAGCAGCCA
>JAUUNK010000142.1 GCA_030844565.1 Bacteroides ovatus | reverse complement strand
GGGTAAAGGCAATACGGGGTTGGTTTCGGCTTACAACAGTTCTTCCATCGGATTGAACGACCATTGGACACTGAATGCCGGTATCTATGGACAGTTGTTGACGCTGAACAATAGCTGGTCGGTAGAACCCCGTCTGGGTGTGAAGTGGCAGGCCACTTCAAAGGCTACTTTTGCATTAGCTTATGGAATGTATAGCCGGATGGAAAAGATGGATGTCTACTTTGTAAAAACCGAAGAAACGGGAGATAAGTCTGTCAATAAAGACCTCGATTTCACCAAAGCGCAACATATCATGTTATCTTTCGCTTATAAAATTTCCGACCAGATGAATCTGAAGATAGAGCCTTACGTGCAGTTTCTGCACGATGTACCTGTGATGGCGGATAGCTCTTATTCTGTTCTCAACCGTTCGGATTTCTATGTAGAAGATGCGTTGGTCAATAAAGGCAGGGGACGCAATGTGGGAATCGATGTCACTTTCGAGCATTTTCTGGAGAAGGGACTTTATTATATGGTTACCGGTTCTGTGTTCGATTCCCGCTATCGGGGCGGAGACGGAGTGTGGTACAACACGAAGTTCAACCGGAACTATGTGATAAATGGACTCATCGGTAAGGAGTGGATGTTGGGACGAAATAAACAGAACATCCTTAGTATCAACTTAAAGTTAAGCCTGCAGGGGGGCGACCGGTATTCGCCTATCGACCGCGAAGCAACCCTGAATCATCCCGGCAAAGAGGTGCAGTATGATGAAAGCCGGGCATTCTCCCGGCAATATTCTCCTATGTTTATAGGTAATTATACCGTCAGTTATCGCATTAACAAGAAGAAAGTCTCTCATGAATTTGCCATAAAAGGACTAAACTTTACCGGAGCGAAAGAACATTATGGGCACCACTATAATGTGGAGACAAAAGGAATTGATGTCAATGACACTACTACGAGCCTGACAAATGTGAGTTATAAACTTGAATTTTAGGTATCCCTCTTTGCAAGTCTTTGCCGGAAATGTTCTATCTTCGTAGATTAAAATTAGAGCCTATGATTACTGAAACAGTGCCTTCAGGTAATGAGTCAGCCTTTTTATATCGATTTCTTGTCAGTCCTCAGCTTCGCTGGGTGAGGTATCTGACGCTTTTCCTGGTGCTAGGTGTCATCTCTTTCAATCAGGTTTTTATTATTTTCATAGATTTCCGGGATATATTGAAAGGATGGATTTATGCGTTGACTCTTTTATACCTGTTCACGTATATAGCTGTTCTTTGTTTGAATCTCTTTTGGTTGTTTCCGAAATATTTGCTGAAGAAACGCTATCTCACTTATCTGTTGTTGCTTTCCGCCTCAATGATAGCCGCACTTCTGATACAGGCAGCGGTAGAATATGCTGCTTATTCTCATTGGTTGTTACTTCGTGCACAAGGGAACTACTTCTCAGTATCTATGGTGATGGACTATATTTCTTCGTTCCTGTTGTCTACCCTTTGTATGATAGGGGGCACGGTGACTCTTTTGCTGAAAGCATGGATGATAGACTATCAGCGGGTATCGCAGATGGAGAAAGCCCATGTGCTTTCTGAAATGGAGAGATTGAAAGAACAGGTGAGTCCTCAACTCCTTTTTAAAACATTGCATCATTCGGGACAACTCGCACAGAAGGAACCCGAAAGAGCTTCGAAGATGTTGATGAAACTTAGTCAGTTGCTTCGTTATCAGCTCTATGATTGCAACAGGGCAAAAGTGTTGCTTAGTGGCGAGATTGCATTTCTTACTAATTATCTGGCTTTAGAACAAAATTCCCGATTGCAGTTTAGCTATGTGTTTACCTCGGAGGGAGAAGTGAACAGGACCCTGGTTCCACCCTTGCTTTTCATTCCTTTTGTGCAGCATGTGGTGAAATGCGCGGATGAGCGGCAACCGCCGCTTCCTCTTTTCCTGAGCATTCATCTGGAGGTAGAAGCAGATGTGATTCTATTCGCTTGTGATTGTCCCGGGATGAATCTTTCAAAGGGCGGAGGACTGGGACGAATCAGGCAACGACTGGATTTACTGTATGGCAACCGTTACAATCTGGTACAGTCAAAGGATTGCATTCGGTTGGAACTGAAAGGAGGTGAGGGATGAGAAAAGGTTACGATAGCAAAGATGGAGTGGATAAGAATACAAATGAGAGCCAACAGGTTACAGCTTTCTTATTAAGTTCACGCTACCGGATATACAGACACCTGTTGTTACAGTCAATTGTCTTGTTGATTACTCTTAATGTCTTTTGGTATGAGCCTTTGCAAAGTGCTTCTGCACTGTTTCGCCTGGCAGGATGCTTGGCATATTTTATTTCTCTTAATACGGTGATATATACAAACCTATATATATTAGTGCCCCGTTTTTTGTTGAAGAACCGTTGGGGAAGCTATATTGTGGCAGCAACAATGACAAGTTTAGTGGCAATTGTTTTTCTTTCCATCACTCAGGGAATGCTTTTTACGGTGATTCTGCCAGGCGGTTATCTGGAAAGATTTGCTATGGTTATCAATGCCTTTTCGGGCATACTTACCATTGGGTTTGTCACTGCGGGTTCGGCAGCTATATCTTTGTTTACCCATTGGCTCCGCTACAATCTGCGTATCGAACAACTGCAATCCACTACTTTAGAGTCGGAGCTGAAGTTTTTAAAGAATCAAATCAATCCCCACTTTCTTTTCAATATGCTCAACAATGCTAATGTGCTGATAAAAAGAAATCCCGAGGAAGCTTCCCAAGTGCTTTTCAAGCTGGAAGACCTGCTGCGCTATCAGATAAATGACAGTTCCCGTGAAAAGGTTTCGCTTGTGTCGGACATCCGTTTTCTCAATGATTACCTGAATCTGGAAAAGATACGGCGTGACCATTTCGAATTTTTACTGGAAGAGGAAGGAAATATCGGTTCTATCTGGATTGAACCGCTACTCTTTATTCCGTTTGTGGAAAATGCAGTGAAGCATAGTTTTGATAGCATGCATTTGTCTTATGTCCATATATCTTTTAAGGTGGATGCTACATGGTTAGTTTTCCGTTGTGAGAATTCTGTACCTGCCATTCCCGTAGGCAAAGGCAAAGTGGGAGGCATCGGGCTTGCCAATATTCAGCGCAGGTTGGGGCTGTTATATCCCGGTCGGCATAGGCTCGAACAAAAGAAAGAGGAAAATCAATATACCGTAATTTTAAGTATACTCTTATGAAGTGCATTATTGTAGACGATGAACCCTTGGCTCGTGAAGCCATGAAGTTATTGATAGAAGAATCGAAAAGCCTCCGCTTGGCAGGAAGCTTTAATAGCGCCGCCGTGGCTGCTGAATTTATGGAGCAAGAGGGAGTAGACTTGATATTTCTCGATATTCAAATGCCGGGAATTACGGGTATCGAGTTTGCCCGTACCATTTCAAAAAGAACTTTGGTGATTTTTACCACTGCTTATACGGAATATGCTCTGGATAGCTACGAAGTGGATGCAATAGATTATCTGATAAAGCCGATTGAATCGGAACGTTTTCGCAAAGCTGTCGACAAGGCGCTGTCTTATCATTCGCTTTTACTCAAAGAAGAGAAAGAAGCTATCGAAGCCACGGGTGATGCCGAATATTTCTTTGTGAAGGCGGAACGCAGATACTATAAGGTGAACTTCTCGGATATTTTATTTATCGAAGGACTGAAGGATTATGTAATCTTGCAGTTGAACGACCAGCGTATCATTACTAGAATGAGCCTGAAAGCCATATTCGACTTATTACCTCAGTCTTCTTTTCTGCGGGTAAACAAATCGTATATCATCAATACCTGTCATATAGATTCGTTTGATAACAATGATATTTTTATTAAATCCTATGAGATTGCTATTGGAAACAGTTATCGGGATGATTTTTTTGAAGGGTTTGTGATGAAGCAACGAAGGAACGGGCATATTTGATAGGTAACCCAGCAGTTGGAAAAAAGGAGCCAAAGAAGTTATCTATTCACTTCTTTGGCTCCATACTTATTTTCTTATTATCGAATTTAGATTATATTTCCTTCTTTGGCTTCTCTTATAGGAAATCCAGCATCAAGGGAATATCATCTTTTTGAATTCCCCGTTCAAGGAGGTATATTTCATCTTTATAAAAGAGCTCTATAAATTCCTCTTTGTTAGTACCTGCACTTTTCTGATAGAGGGAAATGGCTTTTTCTATATCACCCATTACCCATGCTATATGTCCTGCATTCAGGTAATCTATCGAAGTAGCTTTGGTTGCGATTACCTTATCATAATATTTCGCGGCTTGTTCCATCTTATTCGTCAGGAACGAACACCAGCCGATTCCTCGCCATGCCTTTACGCAATTCTCTTCCAGAAAGTCGAGTTTAAAGAAATAGCGTAGAGCTTCGTTGTACTGCTGGAGTTCAGCCAGGCAGCTGCCGATGTAGAATATTATTTTGGTGTTATCGGGAGTAATTGCTTCCACTCTCTGGTAGCAGTGCAGTGCTTCTGTGAAATTCCGTGTTTGGCGATAGCACGTGGCGAGATGAGAAAGCGTCCACAAATGGTCCGGTTTCACTGTATCCGCTTTGATATAAGCTTCGATAGCTTCCTCATATTTCTTTTCTTTCTGCAAGGCATATCCCAGCTTCTGATAGAACTCCGATTCATATCCCTTTATGCTATACCACTTTTCTATCTCTTTAAAGAGATGGGCTGCTTCCGTCCAATGTTCGTTGGTAAGTAGAAAATCAGCCAGAGGGAAAAGAATGGAATTCCAGTCAAGGCTAGTATCCAGGAAGGGCAACCGGTACAATTCTATCTTCTCTTGAAAGATGTCGCGGAATTCCTTCTTGCGTGTATTCAGTTTGAAGAACCGATACAGGTCGTGCAGATATTGGTTGCTTACTGTCTGGGGACGGTCTGCCTGTTTCTTGAGGATGTATCTCGTTTCTTCGTCCATTTCCTCTACGACACCTTTGCTTTCAGCTAATTGGCTTACCATCATCTCGCGTGCTATCTGAGGCAATTGATACATGGTGAAGAAAAGAGAGTACTTATCACTGTTGCAGAATAGTCCTGATTCCAGGATAAAGCTCAGAATGCTTTTCTTTTCTTGATCCTCAGTCGCTGTTGCTTTATAAATGCTCGAGTGGCTCTTGTCGAATGGATAGAACCAGTTACCGATTTCCCTGAAAAAAGGATAGTTCTTTAAATGAGCGAAGGTGCTCATATATACGTCGGCTCCTGCCACCTGGAGGTCATTTATCTCACGTAACTTATCGTCCACTCCCGCTTTTTCCATCGCGTCTGCCCAATCCGGGTTCTTGTCGTCCTTTTCTTCATCTGTGTCTTCCGGGTCGAATCCCATACGGCGTATGTAGGTCATGTTTTTCATGACTTCCGGAATGATTTCTTCCTGCATTTTGCGGCTAATCTTCTCCGTTTCCTGACAAAGCAGCAACTGGTGATAGATGTGCCCTACATGTGTAGTGAGTGAAGGGGCTTCGGCAAGATACTCGATGCGCTGTTTCACTTGCGGATATAATTTGATACGTGTAGGATGAATATGGAAGATTAGCAGGATTCCTACCAAGGCGCGTTGGCTGGCTTGAACCGATGGGTGCTGATAAGCTTCCATTAGCCATAGCAGTTTGCTCAGGTCGAAACACTCCATAAGGCTGAGGGTGACAGCACTGATAAACAGGCACAAATCATTGATAGGCAGCAGTTCTGATTTCAGTATGGCTTTGGCTCCTTCTTCGTCTTCCGGGCTCCAGTTGCTGTTGGTCCATGTGTGGAGGAACATGAATTTCAAGGTGTCTTCGTGCTTTGTCAATACCCTCTCTATGTGGCTGTTGTCCAGAAGCCCGCTTACTGCCAAATCATCTTGATAGGATTCGAGGATGTGCAGCAGCATAGTGAGATTATAAGTTTTCAAATCTTCGGGGACAGGAGTCCGCCGCACTTCGTGGTAGTAGTGGGGAGAAGCAATGTCGAGCATGTGAATCCGTGCTTTGTCTGCGATTTCCCAAATGTCGGATAAGAGTCTGTTATAGAGTTTCCCTCTTTCGGGGTCCTGCACTTTTTGGCGCATGTATTGCAACATATAGTCGTAAGAGGTCTGGAGTTGTTCCAATTGGCTACGGAGGGTCCAGTCGGAGCATTGCCATAAATAAGATTCCAATTGGGTCAACGCCTCTTTCAACCGCCGTTGTTCAATTAAATTACAAATTTGTTGGTATTGTTGATTAATGGATTGTTCATTCATATACATTGTCTTTTGATTATCGTAAGAACAAAAATAGTGCCAAAAAGCTTTTTAAACTATTTCGAAAGTGAAATCTATAAAAAAGAGAGCACCAAACTGAGGTCGGTGCTCTCTTATCTGTTATTTGAAATTATAGGCTGGCATTATTCCTGGATAGCAGCAATACCCGGAAGAACTTTTCCTTCGATAGCTTCGAGCAGTGCGCCACCACCTGTAGATACATAAGATACACCACTTGCCAAGCCAAACTTGTTGACACATGCTACAGAGTCGCCACCACCAACGAGTGAGAAAGCACCGTTCTTGGTAGCTTCTACGATAGCTTCACCTACTGTACGTGAGCCGTGAGTGAAGTTATCGAATTCGAATACACCCGTAGGACCGTTCCACAAGATAGTCTTGGATTGTTTGATAACGTTAGCGAAGATTTCTTCAGTCTTCGGACCTATATCCAGACCTTCCCATCCGTCGGGAATTTCATCTACGGGGCAGAACTTCGTGTTAGCTTCGTTAGAGAAAGAGTCAGCGATTTTAGCGTCTACAGCCAATACCAAGTTTACGCCTTTTTCTTTAGCTTTCTTAATCAGGTCGAGAGCCAGGTCGAGTTTGTCATCTTCGCAGATAGAGATACCAATCTTGCCTCCCAGAGCCTTAGTGAAAGTATAAGTCATACCGCCGGCGATAATGAGGTTGTCTACCTTGTTCAAGAGGTTTTCAATGATTTCAATCTTAGAAGAAACCTTTGAACCGCCCATGATAGCAGTAAACGGACGTTGGATGTCGTTCAATACTTTATCTACGGCTTTTACTTCTTTTTCCATCAGGTAGCCGAACATCTTGTGGTCTGCGTCGAAATATTTAGCGATCAATGCTGTGGAAGCGTGTGCGCGGTGTGCCGTACCGAATGCGTCGTTTACGTAGCAGTCAGCGTAAGAAGCCAATTTCTTAGTGAATTCTTTCTGGCTTTCTTTTACAGCTTTTTTAGCAGCAGCTTTTTCTTCGTCTGTTGCGTCTTCTGCCAGACCTCTCGGCTTGCCTTCTTCTTCGGCATAGAAGCGGAGGTTTTCGAGCAGCAGTACTTCTCCCGGTTGAAGAGCAGCAGCTTTTACAGCAGCTTCTTCTCCCATGCAGTCGTTAGCAAACTGAACTTCAACGCCCAGCAATTCCGATACATGCTTGATGATGTGTTTCAATGAGAATTTGTCAGCTACCCCTTTCGGACGTCCCAAGTGAGAGCCGATAATAATGCTACCTCCGTCTGCCAGAATCTTCTTTAGTGTAGGAAGAGCGGCACGAATACGAGTGTCATCTGTAATGTTGAAGTTTTCGTCCAAAGGAACATTAAAGTCCACGCGAACGAATGCCTTTTTACCGGCAAAATTGAATTTGTCAATTGTCTGCATAATACTCTATTTATTTAAAAGTGTTAGTTCAACTTTTTTGATTGAGCGCAAAGTTACTACTAATTTCTCTTTTTTGCTATTAAATTCCTTTTTTATTCTTACTTCCCGTGGCTTCTTTCTTTACTTTATATGTGTCACAGAAATATTTGCACATCATTTGTAAACCACAGGTGTCACATTTCGGACTGCGTGCCTGACAAACGTACCGACCGTGTAAAATGAGCCAGTGATGGGCAATGGGGACTAGTTCTGAAGGGATATTCTCCATTAATTCTTTCTCAACGCTGAAAGGGGTAGTACATTTGTCATCTACCAATCCCAATCGGTGGCTGACCCGGAACACGTGGGTATCTACCGCCATGGCGGCTTTATTGAATACTACAGATTGGATGACGTTGGCGGTTTTTCGTCCTACTCCCGGTAGCTTGACCAGGTCTTCGAGGTTATCCGGCACTTCACTATGAAAGTCATTGACGAGCATGCGTGCCATTCCCACCAAATGCTTAGCTTTGTTATTTGGATAAGATACGCTGCGGATATATTCGTATACCACTTCGGGAGTGGTAGCTGCCAGTGCTTCAGGAGTCGGAAAGTCTTTGTAGAGGGCAGGGGTAATCATGTTAACCCGTTTATCGGTACATTGCGCAGAAAGGATAACGGCAATCAGCAGTTCGAACGGATTGTTGTAATGCAGCTCTGTTTCTGCTACGGGTACGTTTTCCTGAAACCACCCGATTACTTTTTCGTAGCGTTCTTTCTTTCTCATTTTATCTTAATTTGTTTTTATGATAATGTGGTGTTACTTTTAAGTTGAAATAAAGAGCGGACAATACCGTCAGGCAGGCTCCAAATAAATAGGCATAGTCAAAACTGCTGATTTCGGCAATATAACCTCCAGTCAGCATGCCAATGCCGATGCCCACGTCCCACGAAGTGAGGTAGGTAGAAGTGGCGGTTCCCCGCTGGTTGTTGGGCGCCAGGTTGACAAACAGGGTATTGAAGGCGGGAAACATAATTCCGAATCCTATGCCGAGCAACAGTGCAATGGCAAAAAAGAGGATAGTGCAGAGCAAAACATCCCAGCGTATGATATAAACGCAGGCAGATAATAAAAAGAAGGTGAAAACAACAATATATAATCCGGCGGAAATCACTTGTGTAATTTTCCCTTTATCTACCAGTTTCCCTGAAAAAATACGGGAGATAGCCATTCCTACCGCCATGAAAGTGAAGAAAAAACCGGTCTGTGCCGTAATTCCTATTTCCTGGGCGTACATGGCAACGTAGTTGGTGGTCATACCATAGGGAATGGAAAGCAAAAGCAGGCTGGTTCCTGCCGGAAGACCCTTAAGCAGGATGAAACGGTCGAGTGAGATGGGTTCACGTTTTACGGGTGGTTTATAAGGAGTCTTTACTAGAGTAGCACTCAAGAATCCCACGACGCTTGACCCGAGTGCATAACAAAAGATAGTGGCAAACGACACTCCGGCATCATGAAGAAATAATCCGAACATAGGACCAATAGACATTGCAGTGTTATTAGTCAGCCCGTAATATCCTAATCCTTCGCCACGGCGGGAAGAAGGCATAATGTCGATAACCACTGTATTTCCTCCCACTGTCACCATACCGAAGGAAACACCATGTATGACGCGGAAAATAATAAATAAAGTCAGGGCTCCCGCTATCAAGTATCCGGCAAACATAAGGGTGAACACAAAATAAGCGAATAAGTAGAGGGGTTTACGGGCGAAGGTGTCCAACAGGTATCCCGAAAAAGGCCGGATGCAAAGTGCTGCTATCGTGTAGCAAGAAAGTACGATTCCAATAGTGGAGTTTCCTGATTGGAAAGATTCTGATAAGTAAAAAGGTAAAACGGGAACTAATAACCAAAAGCCGAAATATAATAAGAAATTAGCAACCAGTATGAAGCAGTAACTGGGAGTAACAAGTTTATCCTTTGCCATGGCAAATGATTTTGTTTCATCACAGAGTTTACGGAGTTTCTTTTTGGAGACTCCGCAAAGCTCTGCGTTGAATGTATATTAATAAGCACTTTCGAATTCTTTCAGGAAACGAGTATCGTTTTCTGAGAACATACGAAGGTCTTTTACCTGGTATTTCAAGTTAGTGATACGTTCGATACCCATGCCGAGAGCGTATCCGCTGTATATCTTGCTATCTATGCCGTTAGCATCGAGTACGTTCGGATCTACCATGCCGCAGCCAAGGATTTCCACCCATCCTGTATGTTTACAGAACGGGCAACCCTTTCCGCCGCAGATATTACAACTGATGTCCATTTCCGCACTTGGTTCTGTGAAAGGGAAATAAGAAGGACGCAAACGTATCTTTGTATCTGCACCGAACATTTCTTTAGCAAAAAGTAGTAACACTTGTTTCAGGTCGGTGAAAGAAACATCCTTATCCACATACAATGCTTCTACCTGATGGAAGAAACAATGTGCACGGTAGCTGATAGCTTCGTTTCGGTATACACGTCCCGGACAGATGATGCGGATAGGAGGTTGGGATACTTCCATTACGCGGCTTTGCACGGATGAGGTATGTGTGCGCAGCAGGATGTCCGGATGTGATTCGATGAAGAAGGTATCTTGCATGTCGCGTGCAGGATGGTCTTCTGCAAAATTCAAAGCTGAGAACACATGCCAGTCGTCCTCAATTTCAGGACCTTCGGCTATGCTGAATCCCAAGCGTGCAAAAATATCAATAATTTCATTTCTTACGATAGAAAGAGGATGGCGTGTTCCTAGCCCTATAGGGTAAGCGGAGCGGGTCAGGTCGAGTCCTTCACAACCATTGTCCTGGTTTTCGAACTGTTCTTTCAGGGCATTGATTTTTTCTTGTGCTTTTGTTTTTAGTTCATTCAGCTTCATGCCGACTTCTTTTTTCTGTTCGGCAGGCACATTGCGGAAGTCCGCCATCAGTTCGTTGATGGCTCCCTTCTTGCTGAGGTATTTTATGCGTAGTGCTTCGAGTTCTTCAGCGTTGGAAGCGGTCATTCCTTCTACCTCTTTAAGAAGTTGTTCAATCTTAGCTATCATATCTTTAGTTGTGTATTATTATTCAAATTTTCGTATAAAGACCGTGCAAAGATACAATTTTATCATCATACTGTTTCAAAATGTAGAGTGATTTTTCTATAGGTCAAAGAGAAATGTATTCTTTCATAGGATTCTGTATAGAAATAACTTGTATCTTTGTTGGCGTTAGAAAACAGACTTTTATGAAAAAAATAGCCATTGTACTTTTAATATTATCCATGTTTACGCATCTATCGGCACAGACGGATTATCTGGACCCTGTAGATGATTTTAATAAATATAAAGGGGAGTTGGGAGAATATTATCGAGACGTATTCGCTTTACTCGACACTGGTTTCTCTCCTTCTCCTTATGCCCGGTTTACGGTTATCCCTTCTTTCTCGCCGGAGTATGCCATGTCTGTGGAGCAAAGAAAAGGTAATTATTGCCTGGTGTCGCATACTCTAACGTGTAGTTATTGGCAGGCGCCTAAAGAAAAAGTCGGTATGGTGGAATGTGTTGTGCCCATCACTAGTGCACTTTATCGTTCGTTGGGAGAACTTTTCCGCTTAGTTACCAATCAAATCCAAGATGTAGACGGCTATGCAGGCGGGCTGGATGGAACAACTTATTATTTTGCCGCGACAAACCCTCAAGGTAAAGTGATAAAAGGGAAAAAGTGGTCTCCTTCTACTTCTACTCTGATGGGGCGGTTGGTATTGGTATGTGAGTCGAGCTACCTCTTGATACAGGGGAAAGACATAACGGAGGCCAGCATCCTTAACGAGACGGAAGCTCTGATAATAGACTTGAAAGCACGTGCGAAAGAATTGCCCGAAGAATATAAAATACCCAAATACATCGGAGCATATTCGGTGGGATTGCAAGTCACTCTTGCTGCCGGCCAGACTTTGGATAAGGAGCCTTCTTTTCCGGAGGGTGTGCCGGAAGAATACGCGCTCCAACAACTCCGTTACCCCGAGCAACTGCTTGCTAAAGGAATCAAGGGTTATGTGATTTGCGAATTTACCATTGATAAAGAAGGGACCGTCCTACATCCTTATATATTACAGTCCACCCATCCCGAATTTGCAGAAGAAGCTCTCCGCATTGTGAAAGGCATGCCGGAATGGATACCTGCCCGGGTAAATAGCAAGCCGGTAGAGTGCAAATATGCTTTATATATCCCTTTCCGTCCCAATGATTATAAAAAGAGGCTGCAAAAAAAGTAATGTTTTCTTTGTCAACTTCTAAAAAACTGCAATAACTGCATCCTCCTTACTGAAAAACATTAATGGCGAGAACCATTCCTGGCAAAAGGCCGTATTACTCCTAGTATAAACCATTAAAAAGAGTATTGCCATGGATGATGTAATTAACAGAAATAATTCGATTGCCGAAGAAAATATTGATCCTAACGGTCGCCCGGCAATTAATAAATATGAGGAATGGAGTATCGAAATAGTGGATAGAACAGATAATGTTTTCCATGATATAGAGGATAATCCTTGCGAAGAAAGCGAAGAAAAAAGAGAAAAACGGATTAGAGAAATGGATGAGGTTATCAAAGAAGACCTTAAGTGATTTCATGCAAGTTCGTTATTATATGTCACTTTCAAGTTTTAAAAGAGAGATAGGTCCCCCGTTTGTCGGGTGCTAAAAGACAGCTTCTCAGCTATTAACAGTTGAGTTGTCAGGTGTTAACAGTTGTCGTGATGGGTGTTAATACCTGACATATCAACTATTAATACCTGACAAACGGATTATTGATAGCTATCTCCCAATATGTCATACCCTGACTTAGGTTGACTCTTTGGTGTCTTATCGCTGTTTTTGGTTGA
>JAUUNK010000141.1 GCA_030844565.1 Bacteroides ovatus | reverse complement strand
CATTCCATTTCTTGTGAAGACTGCTTTCCGACAGAAGAACTACCGGAGGCGTTCAGGCTATTCAGCTTTTCGAAAGAGTGCTCAATATCTTCCTTTCCGATAGGTTTTAAAAGATAGTCGATGCTGTTCACCTTAAAGGCACGTAAAGCATATTCGTCATAAGCAGTAGTGAAAATGATAGGGCATGTGATACTTATATGCTCAAAGATTTCGAAGGCAGACCCGTCTGCCAGGTGAATATCCATAAACACCAGATCGGGCATCGGATGGGAACCGAACCACTCGATTGTAGAACCGATGCTGTCGAGCACAGCATCAATCTCTGCCTCCGGTTTGACTTCGTAAAGTAACGAAGTCAGGTTGCGTACAGCAGCCTTTTCATCTTCTATAATGACTGTTTTCATTGCTTTTCATCAATAAGGGGGATACATACGGTAAATTCCTCATCCTCTGTGATTTGTATATCTTGTTTGAATAGAAGTCGATAGCGTTTAGCAAGATTGACCAAGCCGATGCCTGTGCCCGGAGTCGCAGTCCATTTCGGTTGGATGGCATTGCTGACGGAAAGCTTTTCTTCTTTCTTATTTGTCGTAATATGGATTGTAAGCGGTTTGCGATTACTGATTTCGTTATGTTTGACTGCATTCTCTATCAGCATTTGTATCGACATTGGCGGTATCCGGTATTCTTCGAGAGCCTTGTCTGTCTGTATGTCGAATTGTAGATTGTTTTCATAACGCATTTTCAATAAGAATATGTAAGCGGATGCAAACTCCAATTCTTCCCGGAGGGTGACACTCTGCGATTCGTTATCCTGCAGGGTATAGCGTAGTACGCGGGAAAGTTCTTGGATATAATCCTGTGCTTTATCCTGATTCTCACGTACCAGTGAGCGGAGAGTGTTCAGAGAGTTGAACAGCATGTGGGGGTTCAATTGGTTTTTTAACACCTCATATTGATTGCGGATATTTTCGGCTTTCAACTGTTCATTCTCAATCAATACTAGTTGTTGGCGACGGATAAGATAGATAATGTAGCAACTGGTGGTGACGAGGCATGCCATAATGAAATCTCGCAGCGGATGTAAGTAATGGTGCACCATCGCGTCAATAGCGGGGATGTCGAAAGTGCGGTGCAAAAACACGAATACTTGTCCTAACAGATTGCTCAATACCCAAGTGAGGACAAACGAGAGCAGAATCTTGGTTCCCGTAATTTTGATGGAAGCCTGGTTGAAGTGGAACAGGCGTGTGTTCACGGCAAACAGCAATAGCAGGGAAAGGAAAGTGAAGATAATCTCGTTGGCCACATCGGCAAATTTCATTCCAGGAAAGAGCGTATGGCTTTCGAAGCTGTCGAACAAAGAGACAGATTCCGGAAAATGTATTAACACAGCCACCATCAGGGAGATGATGATGGTGGAGAGGAAGTATTTATCTTTTAGTATAGCCTTGGGTATCATGGTGCAAAGATAATTGTTAATGGCGGATTACCGTCGATAGATTAATCTTTTTGGATGTGCGCCGAAACGTACATTCCCGGGCGGAACTCAGGATTCGTTTCCTGCACCGTGGCATACACGTCGAGCGAGCGGTTCACCTCGTCCACTTTTTGTCCGATGGAGACCACTGTGCCGTGGAATGTTTCCTTGCCCATGCCGTTGACGCGGAACTCTACCGGGAAGCCTACGCGGATGTCGGCGAGGTCTTTTTCGTATGTAGTCAGGCAGAGCATGGGTGATGTCTTGTCTATTAGTTCGCAGAGCGCTTCTCCCGGTTCGATATATTTTCCTATATTCATTGCTACACTGGCAGCATAACCGTTAATGGGAGCTTTCACTTCGAGCAGAGGTTGAATACCGTTTTCGAGTAATGTCCCGGGATGGATGCCTAAAAGAGAAAGTTGGGCGGCTGCAGCGTCCTGCCGACTTTTCATCGAGAGGTAATCCGCTTTGCTTTGCTGGAACTTCTTTTGTGAAGCTGCCTGGTTGTCCGAGAGCTTTCTTTGCCGTTCATACTCTTTTTCCAGATATTCAGTCTGGGCGTGGCTGTCCAAATAGGTCTGTTGCAGAGTGATGAATTCCGGATTCTCCAATGTGGCGATAACTGTGTTTCGAGCCACATACTTGCCCGGAAGCAAAGAAGTGCTTTTTACGATACCACCTATTGTCAAGGCAACGGTTGCTTGGCGTTGAGGCGGAAGTATCATTCGACCGTTAAATACTACTTGATTAGGTCGGGAAGTGGCGGAGGTGACGGCATCCACTACAGGTTGCAGGGTGGCAGTGTCGGCAACGTTTTTTTCTACTGTGGCTGTTGGTTCGGGATTTGCTGCGGGCTGGTTTCCTTTGCAAGCCACCAGGGCAAACAGAAGGACAGGATACATTATCTTACTCATATACTTTATTTTATTAGATGGGTCATTGAATTATCTATTTAAAAAGCTCGTATTCCAGGGCTGCAATGTTATATTGGTAAACGGTTTCGATATACCCCCGGCGGATATCTCGTGCGGTGGCAATCGATTGTATGTATTCGGCAACGCCCGTTTCGCTTTCTTGCAGTTGCAGGCGGGCGGCTTTCGTCAGTTCCTCCGCTTCTTTGAGGGCGGACGAAGTGTAGAAACGCAAGCTTTCATTGTAGCGGCGAAGCGAGGCTTCGAGTTCTTTTACCTTATTTTTCAATTCACGGAGGTTGGCGTCAGCCTGGATTTGTGCCGAGTTGGCAGCCAGCCTGGCTTGCTTCACTTTGCTCTTTCCGGGCAGAAAGTAGAGCGGGAAAGAGACTCCCACCATCCATGCGTTCAGGTTCTTCATAGGAAGAATATCCTGGCGGGTATATCCGAGGCTGATGTCTGGAAAGAAATGACTGCGTTCTACGCGTACCATTGCTTTGGCTTCTTCCGCCTGACTTTGGAAGTAGCCGATGTGTGCTTCGGACAGTTGATTGTCGGACAAGCTTTCTTGGGGTAATCCCGTGTAGAGTAGAGACAGTGTGGAGTCGGCGGGTATTATCGGTGTGTCCGAGTAACAACTCCACTGGAAGCGTGCCAATGCTGTCTTTTCTTCTTCTTGTGCCTGGAATCGGCGGTTATGCAGGTCGGCGGCTACGGTGACCATCATGTTCTTTTCGAGCAAAGTGATTTCCCCTTGTTGATAGCGCAGTTCGGCAATGCGTTGCAATTCTTCCGCCATTTGGTCCTGGTCGCGATACATGGAGTAGAGATTCGTAGCGTATTGGTAGTACGCCCATGCCCGTTTCACTTCTGCTGTCACCTCTTTCTCTACCATCCGGCGGTAGTATGTTCTCGTAGCCACTTGGCGGTTCACCAGCGCATTCTTATAAAACGGCGTCAGCAACGAGCCAAGATTTTGTTCAAAAGCGAGTTCTTTGTCTTTTTTGTTCTCCCCGTTCAGTTGCCCCCACGAGTAGCTGAAAGAGGTGGGAGCCGCTTCTACAATTTCTCCCCGCGTGGCTTTTGCCTGCTCTATGTCGTTGGATGCCATCTTTAGCCGGGGATGATTTTGCTTGGCTATCTCGATGGCTTGTTCCAGGCTGACAGGCTGCGGCTGTTGGGCCGGTAGCAAGGAAGGAACGGACAAGAAGAGCAGCAACAGCGTGAAGAAGGGCAGGCGGAACTTGCTTCCCGGACGCCGCAGGGTAGCCAATGAATTTACTATCTTATAGAACACCGGAATAATAAGGAGAGTCAGCACAGTGGAGATAATCAATCCGCCAATGACGACCGTTGCCAGCGGACGCTGCACTTCGGCGCCGGCAGACGTGGCGATTGCCATCGGGACAAATCCCAGTGAGGCGACCAGTCCGGTGAGGAACACAGGGCGCAGCAGGTGAGGCGTGCCCAGAGCTATGATTCGGTTTGTAGTCATAGGATATTTGTTTTGATTACGAAGTTCGTTAAAGTGGTTCACCATGAGGATACCATTCAGCACCGCTACACCGAACAGGGCGATGAAGCCCACCCCTGCCGAGATGCTGAACGGAAGCCCGCGCAGCCACAAGGCTAGAATGCCTCCGATGAGCGACAGCGGCACGGTAGAAAACACCATCAGGGTATAAGTGATATTCTTGAAGGCGAAGAACAAGATAAGTAGAATCAGCATCAATGCCACCGGAATCACAATCAGCAGCGTGTGAATGGCATTTTGCAGGTTCTCAAACTGGCCTCCGTATTCAAAGTAATATCCCGGTTGTAGTTTGATGTTCGCGTCCAGCGTTTCCTGAATGTTGGCAACCACTTGTTGGATGTCAGCGTCGCGCACATTCACTCCGATGACGATGCGTCGTTTGGCGGCATCGCGGTTGATTTGCAGCGGACCGTTCACCAAGTCTATGCTCGCCACTTCGCCCACAGGAATCTGAATCCCTTCGGAGGTGCGTACAAACAGTTTGTCGAGGTTCAGGTCTGCCACCTTCTCTTGGTCGAGGCGAACCACGAGGTCGAATCTTCTTTCGTTCTCGAACACCACTCCGCTGGCTTCTCCGGCATACGCGGTCCGTATAATTGTATTAAGTTCTTTGATGTTGATGCCGTAGCGGGCTATCTTTCCCCGGTTATATTTTACTACCAACTGGGGCAAACCCATCGTCTGCTCCACGATAACGTCTGCTGCTCCCGGCACTTTCTCCACCAGGAGAGCGGCTTCTTTGGCGCGGGCATAAAGTTCGTGGTTGTCTTCTCCGTAGAGTTTTACGGCAATATCCGCCTTTGCTCCGGTCATCAGCTCGTTGAAGCGAAGCTGTATCGGCTGTGAGAAGTTAAATTCCGCCTGTTTTTCCAATGGGGCAAGCGCTTCTTTCATCTTATCCACCATTTCGGCACGGCTTGTAGCGCTAGTCCATTCCTTGAAAGGTTTCATGATAATCATCACGTCGGCATCTTCTACCGCCATCGGGTCGGTGGGGACTTCCGCCGTACCGATTTTAGCGACTACATGCTTGATTTCGGGAAACTTGTCCATCAGTGTCTTTTCGGCAATACTGGACAGCTCTATGCTTTCGCTTAGCGAGCTTCCGGCAGGCAGTGTCATTTGCATGGCGAAGTCTCCTTCATCCAAAGTCGGGATAAATTCAGCTCCCAGGCGGGTGAAGAGAAAGAGCGAAGCGACTAATACGGCAAAGGCAATGAGCACTGTGCGTCCTTTGTAGCGCAGGCAGAAGTGCAGGCAGCGTTGATAAAGTCTGTTGAGCTTCTCGAAGAAACGGTCGGCAAACGTAGGTTTTACCACAATGGTATGTTTCAGGAAGAGGGAAGCCATCATAGGGACGTAGGTCAGCGAGAGAATCAAGGCGCCGATGATGCAAAACACAAGCGTTTTCGCCATCGGGGTGAAATATTTGCCTTCGATACCTGTCAGCGTCAGTATGGGGAAGAAGACGATGAGAATGATGAATACCGCGAAAGTAGCCGAGCGCACCACGCTCGAAGCGCCTTTTTCCACTTCGGCATCCATCTCTTCCCGGCTGAACCGATGTCCGCGAAAACGTTGGGAGTAGATATGTGCCAGGATACCTTCTACAATGACGATGGAACCGTCCACCACAATACCGAAGTCGATAGCACCGAGGCTCATCAGGTTGGCGGTGACACCGAAAATGCGCATCATAATAAAGGCGAAGAGCATTGCCAGAGGGATGACCGACGCCACGATAAGTCCTGCGCGCACATTTCCCAGGAAGAGGATAAGCACCAGGAAGACGATGATGGCGCCTTCTATCAGGTTGTGTACCACGGTGGAAATGTTGCGGTTCACCAGTTCCGAGCGGTTGAGGTAAGGTTCTATGCTGATGCCCTCGGGCAGCAAATGTTGCAGTTTCTCCACCCGCTTTTCCAGTTCGCGGGTCACCACATTGGCATTAGCTCCTTTCAGCATCATGGCGATGCCGCCTACACATTCGCCGTTGCCGTCCATTGTCATAGCGCCGAAACGTTTGGGTGCACCGAAGCGCACAGTCCCTATGTCGTTGATATGTACCGGAATCCCATTGCGGTTGGTCACCACGATTTGTTCGATGTCTTTGGTACGGGTAATCATGCCTTCCGAGCGGATATAGTAGGCGTTGTTGGCCTTCTCGATATAACTTCCGCCCGTATTCTCATTGTTATTGCAAAGCGCTTCGAACACTTCGCCAATCGTGATATTGAGCGAAAATAGGACGTCTGGGTCTACGGCTACTTCGTATTGTTTCAGGTAGCCGCCGAAACTGTTGATTTCTACGATGCCCGGGATGCCGGAGAGCTGCCGTTTCACTATCCAATCCTGAATGGTGCGCAACTCCATTGCGTCGTATTTTTCTTCGTAGCCGGGCGCCACTTTCAGCACGTATTGGTAGATTTCTCCCAGTCCGGTGGTGATAGGCATCATTTCCGGCGTTCCCAGTTCGGGAGGAATTTCTCCTGCTACGCTTTGTATCTGTTCGTTAATGAGCTGCCGGGTGTCGAGCGTAGGTACATTTTCTTTGAATACCACCGTCACTACCGATAATCCGAAGCGGCTGACGGAGCGGATGTCTTCCACGTTCATGATGTTGCTCATAGCCAGTTCGATGGGCATGGTGATGAGCTGTTCCACTTCTTGCGGTGCGAGGGTGGGAGACACGGTGACAATCTGCACCTGGTTATTGGTGATGTCCGGCACGGCGTCAATCGGTAGTGTCAGCATGGCATACAGTCCCCCGATGAGCAGGAAGAGTGTGGTGAGGCCCACGAATATTTTCTTCTTGATAGAAAAATGTACAATAGCTTTAAACATGATTCTCTGGGTGTTATTGTTTCATGCTACAAAACTATGCACTATCCTGCTACCTGCTTACCGGAAAATGATGAAGCGGAAAGATTGCCGGGTGAACTGACGGAATCAGGGCTTGAACGGGCAGCGGCAGTAACGAATATTTTAAAACCGATAGCCGAGGCTCAGAAAAAACGAATGCGTAAAGCGGAACTTGGGCATCATGAGCTTTTCGCCTTCCACGTTGATGTTGCGTGCGCCACCGTAGATGTCAAAGTCGGAGAAGGTGTAACCTGCCGAGAGTATATATTGTTTGTCAAACTCCAGAGAGAGGCTCCCTTTGATGTGGTAGTACACAGCTTTAGCCCCGTGGTTCTTGACATGGTCGAATTTTATCGGAGTCCATATTCCTGGTGAGTTTGGCGTATATTCTATATCGAATCCCATGTTGCGGGGCGCGGGAATCGTAAGCCCCGGCGAAAGGACAAAGGAGAGTTCCATATCTTTATCTTTTCCCAATACCAATGCCGGAGTAGCCAATTGGATGGCAGGGCGAAATGCTATGGTATAACATTCGGGATTTTCCTCCTTGGAGCTCCACAACCATTGCCCGTCCCGGGAGACTCCCGTAGAAGAGCTTCTCATGATGACGTCACAAAAAAGTAATCCGACGGTAAGTCCCGCGTAAGGGATAGGCTGATAGGTGATTGAAGGTTCCACTTCCCAGGCAGAATAGTTGTTTACTGCACCTTCGAGTTCTACTTTCCATATACGTTTCTCTTCTTTTTCTTGTGCCTGCCCTCTTGTGATGCAAAGCAGGCAAATGAGTAAAAGCATTGTCTTTTTCATTGTGTCGTTTCTTTGCATGTAAAGACAGTGGGCTTGGAAAAACTCCCTATGAGGCGAATGTTAATAAATTTAAAGTAGTAAAAGAGTATTTCTCGTTTTGGCGGCTTGGAAAATCTGCCATTCTTGAGCTTAATTTTTTTTTAATCCGTTGATAAGCATTATATAAGTAAATCTTTCATCTCTGCCGGGCAAGAGAGAAAAATGTCTAACTTTGCACTCCATAGCTAATTAAAATAAACATGAAAAACATTCTTTATTCTAAAAGCATATCTGCTTTTCTGATATGTTTTGCGGCTTCTTCCTATATCATAGCCCAGACTCAGTCTATTCAACCGCCTGTGATGGGGTGGAGTTCGTGGAATACCTATCGTGTTCACATCAGTGAAGAGTTGATAAAAACACAGGCGGATGCGATGGTCAGCCAGGGACTGAAAAAGGCGGGATACCAATTCATCAATGTAGACGACGGCTTCTTCGGATGGCGGGACAAAGACGGAAAGCTGCATACTCATCCCGAACGTTTCCCTAACGGCTTGAAATGCGTAGCCGATTATATCCATTCCAAGGGCTTGAAAGCGGGAATTTATTCAGATGCGGGAAGCAATACCTGCGGTTCCATCTGGGACAATGATGCCAATGGCATAGGTGTAGGACTCTATGGACACGAAAAACAGGATGCCGATTTGTTTTTCAATGAGTGGGGATTCGACTTTATCAAGATTGACTATTGCGGAGCCGGGCAACAACTGGAACTGGACGAAGAAAAACGTTATACGGAAATTTGCTGCGCCATTAAGGATGTTTGCCCACGAAATATTTCTTTGAATATCTGCCGCTGGGCCTATCCGGGAACGTGGGTGAAAAAACTGGCACGATCCTGGCGGATTAGTGGAGACATCAATCCGAGCTGGGGGTCGGTGAAAGGCATCATTAACAAGAATCTCTATCTTTCAGCTTATGCCGGAGACGGACACTACAACGATATGGATATGCTCGAAATAGGCCGTGGACTGAAACCGGAGGAAGAAGAAGTGCATTTTGGTATGTGGTGCATCATGAGCTCTCCCTTGTTGATTGGTTGCGACCTCACTACCATCCCCGAAGCTTCGCTGACATTGTTGAAGAACCGGGAACTTATCGCCCTGAACCAAGACCCGCTCGGTTTGCAGGCGTATGTGGTTCAGCATGAGAATGCAGGATATGTGCTGGTGAAAGATATTGAGAAGAAGCGCGGTACAGTGCGTGCCGTGGCGCTCTATAATCCGTCGGATGCCGTATGTGAGTTTTCTGTTCCTTTCTCTTTGCTGGAGCTGGACGGGAAAGTGAAGGTACGCGATTTGGTCAAACAACAGTCCGAAGGTGTGAAATCGGGAGAATTATCCTATAAACTCCCTGCCCATAGCGTGAAAATTCTGCGTCTCGAAGCAGAGCAACGTCTGGAACCTGTGCGCTACGAGGCAGAATGGGCTTACCACCCCCTCTTTGACGACTTGGCTAAGCGAAGCCGGGGAGTCACTTACACCTCTTATAAAGGAGCATCCGGAGGAATGGTTGTCACCAACTTGGGAGGGGAAGCGGAGAATTATGCCGAATGGAGCGAAGTGTATAGCCGCAAGGGTGGAAGTTACGCGATGCACATTTCTTATGTCCCCGCGCCCAAGAAACAGAGGGAAATTATGGACCGCAAACTGGAAGTGGAAGTGAACGGGCAGAAAACATTGCTGGACAATCTGGAGACGGATGCTTCGAAAGGAGTGTGCGTAGTCACGCTGCCGATAGAGCTGAAAGCCGGCAACAATGTGGTTCGCCTGTGCAGTCCCTACACCTGGACTCCTGATATTGACTGCTTTACATTGGAAAAAACAAGTCGTTAGAATGCACAGGGAGGAGATGCTAAGGGAGGATTATAGCTCCGGGAGGAGAGATACTTTCCGGAGCTCTTTTTCAAAATTAGGGGTGAAGACTCCTTTTCCCAGGTTTGCTTTGATCTCTTCTGTGCCCCAGAAGCGCCCGCCGTCCAATTCGTCGCTGGGACGGATGTCTCCGTCGTATACCGTCTTGTGAACAAAGACGAGTTCCTTTTCGCGTTCTGACTCAAAGACATAGGTGGTTAGGAGTTCGGGAGTGAAGTCGGTGATGCCCAGCTCTTCGCGCACTTCCCGTTTGAGGGCAATCTCCACATTTTCGCCCAGGTCGATGTGTCCTCCTACGGCTGTGTCCCATTTCCCCGGCTGGATGTCTTTCCATTCCGGGCGTTTTTGTAGATAAAGTTCTCCCTGCGAGTTGAATACATGCAGATGAACTACAGGGTGCAGAAGTTTGCTGCCGTTGTGGCATTCGCCCCGTGTGGCGGCTCCGGTGATGTTTCCCTGTTCGTCTACGATGGGAAACATTTCTAGGTTGTTATCGCTTGGCATAAAAGATAGTTAGGGAATTAACAATGAAGAATCTCCGTAACTCAGGAAACGGAAACCGTGTCCGAGGGCATAGTCGTACATCTTCCGCCAGTCGCCTTTCAGAAAGGCGGAAACCAATAGCAGCAAGGTGCTTTGGGGCTGGTGGAAGTTGGTTACCATCGCTTTCACTATTTTATAGTCGTAGCCCGGTGCAATGATAATCTGCGTTGAGGTATGTAGAGTTTCCATGCCGTGGCGGTCCAGATAGCCGAGTATTTTTTGCATTGCCACGATAGCAGGTATTTCTTCGTATTTCTCATACGGCTGCCATTGTTTCACGTGCAGTTCCTCTTCCGTTGCATCAGGGTTGTTGGCAAGGGTGACACCGATGTGATAAAGGCTTTCGAGCGTGCGCACCGACGTGGTGCCTACAGCAACAGCACGTGCATCGTGGTCAATCAGTTTTTTTATCGTTTCCCTATTGACGGAAATGTATTCTGTGTGCATCTCGTGCCCTTCAATCTCTTCGCTCTTCACTGGCTTAAAGGTGCCTGCACCTACGTGCAAGGTGAGTTCTTCCAGGTCGATTCCTTTCTCGCGCAGGGCATCTAGCACGCGTGGAGTGAAGTGTAGCCCGGCGGTGGGAGCGGCTACGGAGCCTTTGATTTTAGAATAAACGGTCTGGTAAGTCTCCTTATCGCTTTCCTGGGTCTCACGGTTGAGGTAGGGAGGGATGGGTAGTTCACCAAATACTTCGAGAATGTCGGCAAAGGTGACCTCGGGATTGTTCCATGAGAAGTCCACCCAATGGCTGGTTCCGTGGCATTTGCCCCGAGTAGCGGTAAGCGTGATAGGAAAACCTTTCACGGTCATTTCACGTTTCAGCACGCCGTCTTTCCATTTTTTCAAGTTGCCTATCATGCAAAGCCAGGCGGCATGCTCTGTCTGCTGGAAGTTCAGCACGTAGTCGTTGGGTTCAATGGGTTCCAGGCAGAAGACTTCGATGAGCGCTCCTGTCTCTTTGCGGAAGTGGAGCCGCGCCTGGATGACTTTGGTATTGTTGAAAATCATCAGGCTACCTTGAGGCAGGTATTGGGGCAGGGAGGTAAAGATGTCTTCGCTGACTTCGCCATGGCGGTAAATAAGTAGTTTGGACTGGTCGCGCACAGGCAACGGGAATTTGGCAATACGTTCATCCGACAGAGGATAGTTATAGTCGCTGATACGGATATGTTTTGGGTTTTCTTTCATCATTTCTTTCTTTGCGACGGCAAAAGTAGTACATTTGCTCTAAATATTATAGATTGTCAATCTTTAAATTGTAACTGCAACAATGAAAATAGGTGATAAAGTGCGCTTCCTCAGTGAAGTAGGTGGTGGAGTCGTGAAGGGATTCCAGGGAAAAGATATTGTTTTGGTAGAAGATGCGGACGGTTTCGACATACCGATGTTGATACGCGAATGTGTAGTAATTGAAACAGACGACTACAACATAAAACGCAAACCCGCTCCCAAAGCGGAGGAACCTGCCAAACCGGTGAAACCGGAAATGCCTGTCGTTCCCCGCCAACCGGAGATGAAAGGGGGAGATACCTTGAACGTGTTTCTTGCCTACGTGCCTGTGGATATAAAAGCGATGACTACCACTCCCTTCGAGGCATATTTGGTGAACGACAGTAACTACTACCTTTATTATACCTACCTGAGTGCTGAAGGGAAAGCATGGAAAAGTCGTTCTCATGGTCTTCTGGAACCTAACACGAAACTGCTTCTGGAAGAATTTACAAAAGATATGCTTAATGACATGGAACGGGTGGCGGTGCAGTTGATTGCTTTCAAAGACGGAAAACCTGCTGCGCTTAAACCGGCAGTGAGCGTGGAGTTGCGGGTGGATACGGTGAAGTTCTATAAGCTCCATACTTTCGGCGAATCCGATTTCTTTGCTGAACCGGCATTGATTTATGATATTGTGAAGAACGACGTTCCGGCAAAGCAAGTGTATGTGTCTGCCGAAGAGCTTCAGGACGCTTTGCTGCAAAAGAAAGTGGTGGACACACCTCGTCCGCTACGGAAACAAGCCAGAGAGAAAAAAGATAATGTGATCGAAATTGATCTGCATATCCATGAGTTACTGGACGATACACGTGGCATGAGCAACAGTGAAATGCTGAATTATCAGCTCGATAAGTTTCGCGAAGTGATGGAAGCTAACAAGGGACGCCGCGAACAAAAGATTGTGTTTATCCACGGTAAAGGCGATGGAGTGCTGCGCAAAGCTATCATTGACGAACTGAAACGTAAATACAGTACATGTCGCTATCAGGATGCTTCTTTCCAGGAATATGGATTCGGGGCTACAATGGTGACTATACGCTAATGCAAGGTAGTCTTGCTACCTGTATGTGTCGATAAAAGAAATGTGTCGAAGGAATAAGTTCTCCGACACATTTCTTATTTATACATACTAAAAATGATTTTTTACTTGCTTAGTTCAATACCTTTATTCTTCAAAGTTACGTTCATCAGAGCAGCATATTTAGCATACTGTTCGTCGCTAAGCGTTTTCTTCATTAACTTG
>JAUUNK010000140.1 GCA_030844565.1 Bacteroides ovatus | reverse complement strand
ACAAAGATAGGAAGGAAAAGAAGGAAAAGAAACACGCACCAGACCGAATGCTTACTGTCTACATCTGTGGACAGATTAGCTCACAACTGTAAGCTTATTTGTTCACAACTGTGAGCCTTTGCCAGCTATGAAGCAAAGATACATAAACAATGGGGTTAATACAAATAAAGTATATATATTTATCAGAAGAATCGCTTGTATACCGCAAGTTAATGGTGTATCTTTACAGGAAGTAAGCGCAAGCTGCAATCATACAAAAAACAGAAAGAAAATAGGATGAAAATTAGTTTAATCAGGCAAGATAGCGGGACTGGGAAGGAAGCCCTCAGCGTTTGTGAGGCAGGGGTGTTGTTCGACAAAATGAAAGTGGAAACCAAATCGGGATACATTACAGCTTTGCGCCAACTGATACCAATGATGGAAGGTACGTACGGGCACTATGAGCATATAGACAAATTGCCCTACATCTATCCTGCGTTGGAATATAGCCGTACACGGGAAGGCGAACGGAGAATAAAACAGTATAACGGATTGGTACAATTGGACGTGCCTCGCCTGGCGGGCTTGCCCGAAATAGAATATGTGAAGCGGCAGGCGGCACTTTTGCCTCAAACCTTTGCTGCTTTTTGCGGTTCGAGCGCCCGTAGCGTAAAGATATGGGTGCGTTTTGCCTTGCCTGATGATGGCGGGTTGCCTAAGAAGGAGGCGGAAGCGGCATTGTTTCATGCCCATGCCTATTGGTTGGCAGTGAAATGTTATCAACCGCTGTTCCCTTTTGACATTGAGTTGAAAGAACCGACATTGACACAAAGATGTCGCATGACACTCGATGAGGCTCCCTACTATAACCCCCATGCAGTGCCTTTTTGTCTGGAGCAGCCGCTTACCATGCCCGGTGAGGAAACTTTCCGGCAACGCCAACAAGGAGAAAAGAATCTTTTGCTGAGGCTGAAACCAGGGAATGAATCGGCAGAAACTTTTACCAATATTTACGAAGCGGCATTGAACCGCGCACTTCAGGAAATGGAGAACTGGAAGCGCGGAGACAACGTGCATCCACTGCTTATACATCTTGCCGAACATTGTTTCAAGGCTGGTTTGCCCGAAGAGGAAGCAGTGCGGCAAACACTTATTCATTACTATCGCGAAGAAGAGGAACAAATAATACGCTCCACGTTCCATAACCTTTATCAGGAGTGTAAGGGTTTTGGCACAAAGAGCAGTATCGGCAGGGAGCAGGAAACTGCTTTTCTGTTAGAAGAATTTATGAACCGTCGTTATGAATTCCGTTATAACACTGTGCTGGACGATTTGGAATATCGTCGGCGTGATTCCATTCATTTTTGCTTTAAGCCAGTGGATAAGCGCGTGCGTAATAGCATTGCCATTTGCGCTTTGAAAGAAGGCATCAATGCATGGGACCGTGATGTGGACCGTTTTCTCAATTCAGAATATGTCCCTTTGTATAATCCTGTTGAAGAATATCTTAATGATGTAGGTCGTTGGGATGGTAAAGATCGTATCCGTGCCTTGGCAGGTCTGGTTCCCTGCACCAATCCGCATTGGCAAGAGTTGTTCTACCGTTGGTTTCTCAGTATGGTGGCACATTGGAGAGGAGTAGACCGTCAGCATGGCAATAGTACTTCTCCTCTGCTTGTAGGTGCGCAAGGTTACCGTAAATCCACCTTTTGTCGTATTATCTTACCGCCGGAGCTACGCTTTGGCTATACTGATAGTATTGATTTCAAGAGTAAACAAGAAGCTGAGCGCTATCTGGGGCGCTTTTTTCTGATTAATATTGATGAGTTCGACCAAATCAATGTCAGCCAACAAGGTTTCCTGAAACATCTGTTGCAAAAGCCTGTTGCTAACTTGCGCAAGCCTTATGGCAACACCATCCGGGAAATGCGCCGCTACGCCTCGTTTATCGGCACTAGTAATCAGAAAGATTTATTGACGGACCCGAGCGGTAGCCGCCGTTTTATCTGCATTGAAGTGATGGCTCCTATTAATACGAATGTTACTATCAACTACAAACAGCTTTACGCCCAAGCAATGGAGGCGATTTATAGGGGAGAGCGCTATTGGCTGGACGATAAGGATGAGAAGATTCTGAACCAAACGAACCGTGAATTTGAGCAGGAAACTCCCTTGGAACAACTGTTCCATTGTTATCTTTGCCCGGCAAAAGAAGGTGAGGAGAACGGAGAATGGATGACGTCGATGCAAATCTTGAATTATTTACAAACGAAGACACGCGATAAGCTGGCTATTAATAAGGTTGCCTCTTTCGGACGCACGCTTCACAAACTGAATATTCCTGTTAGGAAGTCGAATCGGGGGAGACTTTATTATTTAATGAAGGTGGAGTGAAGGAGGATAGGTAGCCTATAATATAAAAGAGAAAATCATATCCTGAGAGTACCTTTACCATTTTAAACTACTTATCGACTGGCTTGATATTTTGTGATTTCCCTTAAATTCCGGCTATCATTGCATGGAAAAGATAGATTTCTTAAAATAAAACTTCTACCTTTGCTTAAAATGATATTATACCTTTTAGGAATGGATATTTGGAGTAAAAAGAAACGTTCTGCCGTTATGGCGAAAATAAAAAGCAAGGATACGAAGCCGGAATGGATTGTACGGCGTTACTTGTTTTCAAGAGGGTATCGTTATCGTAAAAATGTGAAGGGATTACCTGGTACACCGGATATAGTATTGCGCAAATATGGTATTGTAATATTTATTCACGGATGTTTTTGGCATGGGCATGAAGTAGATGGGCATATTCCTCGTTCCAATAGTGATTATTGGCATAGGAAAATAGAACGTAACCAACAAAGGGATAAAAAAAACAAAGAGGCTTTAAAGAAAATGGGTTGGAAAGTGATGACTATTTGGGAATGCCAGTTAAAACCTGTCGTAAGAGAGCGAACTCTACAGGAAATGGAGTATTGGATAAACCATAGCTTTTTGGAGTATTATCGGCAGGTTACTAAAACTTATGAATTTATAGAAAAGACTCCCTCTATTGCAGCTGAAAATATAGTGCAGTATGGGAAAAAGAAGAACTGAGAATAACTGTTTTTGCAGGAATTTCATTAATTTCGCATCGGAATACACATCAGACATTTATGAGTAGTAAAAGTAATGGTAAGGAAGGGCTTATGAATTCATTTGCTTGCTTACCCTTGAAGAGGAAATTGGAAAGTTTCCTCCTGCTAGATAGGTAGTGATGGAAGTTATTCCGCTGCAAGATCTGCATGGAATACATTGGCTGACAAAATGCAGGAAACTTATAAGGGAAGTTCTTGGATAGCGTATTATGAGTTTGGATTTTATTCCAGGCAAAAGAAATACAGTTGAGTTATATATGGATGGAGGATGGCAATTTTTTTTTCGTCTACATAATGCGGAAGTCTATCTTGCACCAATATTCAAGGTTGATATTCGTATAGTAGGTATGCCTACTGCTATATAATCACAATAAATTGTTTTGGAAATAAATATGATGAATTTGATTAGTCTTTTTTCGGGGGCAGGAGGCTTAGATTTAGGCTTTCATAAAGCTGGTTTTAAAATAGTTGCTGCAAATGAATTTGATGCAAAAATTTGTCCGACCTTTCGTGCAAATTTTCCAGATGTCAACCTAATTGAGGGAGATATCCGTGATATACCATCATCAGCGTTTCCTGATGATATTGCTGGCATAATAGGTGGTCCTCCCTGTCAGTCGTGGAGTGAAGCGGGTTCTTTAAAAGGTATTGAAGATGCCCGCGGACAGCTATTTTATGAATACATTCGTATTTTACATGATAAAAGACCTCTATTTTTTGTTGCTGAAAATGTTTCTGGTATGTTAGCAAAGCGTCATATGGATGCCGTACGTGGCTTTATGGAATTATTTGACAAAGCTGGCTATGATGTTAACTTGAAAATGCTTAATGCTAATGATTATGATGTTGCTGAAGACCGTGACCGTGTTTTTTATATTGGGTTCCGTAAAGATTTGAATATTCTTAATTTTGAATATCCAGCGCCACAAGAACATAAGCCGACGTTGCGGGAAAGCATCTGGGATTTGCAATATACAGCTATCCCAGCTCTTGAAAAGAACAAGACAAATGGGAATGCTTGTGAAATTCCTAATAACGAGTATTTCGTTGGTGCATATTCTCCTATATTTTTGTCTCGAAATCGAGTTCGTTCATGGGATGAACCGGGCTTTACAGTTCAAGCAAGCGGTCGTCAATGCCAACTGCACCCTCAAGCACCCAAGATGATTAAAGTTGAAAAGAATTTGCAGAAATTTGCAGAAGGTTATGAACACCTTTATCGCAGAATGACAGTTCGTGAGGTGGCGCGTGTTCAAAGTTTTCCGGATGACTTTCAATTTATATATGATGATGTAAATTATGGTTATAAAATGATAGGCAATGCGGTTCCGGTAAATTTGGCTTATCATGTGGCGATGCAGATAAAGAAAACTTTGATTAAAAAGGGATACATTATTGATTCTGAATGAAAATAGCATCTTTTTTTGCAGGATGCGGCGGATTAGATCTTGGTTTTGAACAAGCAGGCTATGAAGTTATTTGGGCGAATGAATTTGATGAGGCTATGCACAAAACCTATCAGTTCAATCACCCAAATACTTACTTATGTAAATCAGATATTCGCACATTAAAGGCGATAGATATACCTGAGTGCGATGGATTTATAGGAGGTCCTCCTTGCCAGTCATGGAGTGAAGGAGGTAAACAGTTGGGGTTAAATGATGAACGGGGGCATTTATTCCTTGACTATATTCGGTTGATAATAGAAAAACGCCCTAAATTTTTTATAATAGAGAATGTACAGGGAATTATCAGCGGCAAACATTTTAAAACATTTCTGTCATTTCTTTCTAGTCTGGAATGCGCTGGCTATATAGTGAGCTACTCCTTGTTGAATGCTGCTGATTACTGCATACCACAGGACCGCTTTCGCGTATTTATTGTTGGTTTTATAAAAGAATTAGATAGTGTGTTTAATTTTCCGGGACCATTAAACAAGCCTTTTGTAACATTGCAAAAAGCAATCGGTGATATTACAGAACAGCCATGTTTGTATAATAATGAATGCGTAAATCAAGAATATGGGAAATGGACTAATCACGATGTCTTTGTCGGTCCATTTGATGCAAAATTTATGGCTCGTAATCGTGTACGTTCTTGGAAAGAAGTATCATTTACCATACAAGCGCAGGCTAAAAATTGCCCTTTGCACCCACAGGCACCCGCCATGAAATACATTTCACCAAATGAACGTATTTTTCTTCCCGGTTGCGAGCATCTCTACCGTCGATTGAGCGTGAGGGAATGTGCTAGAATCCAGTCATTTCCTGATAATTTTTATTTTTTTTATACAGACATAAAAGAGGGTTATAAAATGGTGGGGAATGCTGTACCACCCCGGCTAGCCAGATGCTTGGCTTTGAGTATTAAGGATGCTTTGGCTTCTATAGGTGAAAAGAAAAGGGTGAAGGTACTTGTTGCATATTATAAGGATGAACACCAATTACGTATGATACTGAAGAATAAACTTTATTATGTACGTACAGGATTCCGACGAGGGGCACTGGAGATGCCGGTTGGTGCTACTTTTCCCAAATATCTGTTGCTGCATAATCATAATAATCGTTTTTTGTATACTATAGTTGAAGAATGCCCTAAAATTAGCTCTGCATCAGAACTTTCTCAGCTGGGTTTTATTCCTTCCGGTAATGAATATTTGACTTTTAAATTAGAAGATACAGAATGTGTTGATATGGAAGGTTTAAATTTAGCAGGTGTGGAATTACGAGGAAAAAAGAGAGATATAGCAATCCCTTATATTGCAACTATTCAAGAACTTTTTCCCTAAGAAATAGTAATTTTCTCTTTATGTAACTACCTCTTGTCTTTTCGGCTTCGTATATCATTGCCTATCAAAATTCTCCTTTCGCTTCAGAGAGAAGACCTTTTTTACCATCTTCATTTATTTTGATGTATATAGGTTATTTGTAATGATACAACATGCATATCATCTTTCAATTAGAAATTTCTAGGATTGTAGACAATAGTCCGTTGTGTAATTGCCAAGAAATGAAGATTTTTGTAAAATTATGAATATCAATAAGATTTTTGGTATAAGAGTGAGAGAAAAACGTATAGCATTAAATCTTTCACAAGAAAAGTTAGCTAATATGGCTAACATAGATAGAACGTATCTTCCAGACATTGAAAATGGAAAGCGTAATGTTTCATTAACTGTTGCAGAGAAAATAGCAAAAGCCTTAAATGTGCCATTAACAAAACTATTAGAAGAAATATGAGTCATTTTGGAGAAACTGAACGCAAGATAAGAGACTTGTTTTTGCAAGTAAGAAATTTTAGTTATGAGGGTAGAGAATATGTGGTGCTAAGATGTGGTAAACCTGTGCCTTCTAAGGGAGAATGCAAGACCGATGTATATGTATTAGCACAAGATAAAATGCGCAATAAAAAAGAGTTTAAAATATCAGTTAAACAAAATAATGCTGATTTTTTGGAAAATAAGATTGGTTTGGATAGGGCTATTAAGATTTTAGGAGATGACGCTCAAGCTATTATTGAGAAAAGTATTACAAAAATCAAAAAGTCTTTTGAGGAAGACTATCTTGTGTACTTTAATTCTTATAAGAGAACAAAAGCTTTATGTTTAAAAATGGGCTGGAGGTTTGAATTTATAAATAAGATAGGGGGAGAGAAATGCGGCATTATAGATTTGACAGAACAGCAAAAAATAGATATATATGCAGGCACTAATCTGAGTTTAGATAAGAAAAACTGTAGTGTTAATGGTCAAATCATTGCAAATTCCGGAGTGGCTAATTATATAATCACAGTTGATAAAGAAGAGCAAAATTTAGATTATTATATAGCAAAAATGCAGCCAATTGAAGCATTTGCAAAGGTTCAAAAAATATATTTTGTTTGTAAGGCCTTAAATTACAGGGTGAAAGAAAATAAATGGGAGGGAAACAGGGCTCTGGCTGTATATGTTGATTGGTTTTTAGATAAAGATGGGAAACTTCAAGGGAAACTAGGGTTTGAAAAGCCACTATCAGTAAAAGGGGATGTTATAGGTACTAAGATAAGGAGTTTGTTGACTACTCTAAAAATAAATAAGAACAATTTTCATGAATTGGGAAATTATTTGCACAAAGATGTAAAAAGTATATGAAATTTTAGTTGAATAAGGACATTCATTCAATATTAAAATAATCAGCTAATAAGAAACTTCATTTTAACTTTGCAGAGAACAAGTCACTTGCTTTGCAACTTGAAACAATGTACTATTGGCATTACTTCGGGATTGGTCTGTAATGACTTTACATTTTTGCTTACTTCTTCCAGTTTATCAAATAGCTTTTTCATTCCCTCTTTGAACCCGTAATTATCCGTATACATAATTTGCTTTATTTTTCAGGTTATATATAAATGATTACTAATCGATTGATGAAGCAAAGTTCAGGAAAGGAAAGCAAACAAATTATAGGGTGGCATGCGCTATACCACATTAAATGGTTGTGGAAGGTAAGCATTCGGTGAACCCCGTCTTCTCCCTTTCTTTGTTTCGTTCTACCTTTACCACAAAAAAGCTATGTGGAATCTTAAAGAGTTTGAATCCATCTATTCCCGTTACGAGAGTAGCGGTCTAAAAGTTCGTGATTTTTGTGTCAATGAGGTAATCAACGAGGTAGGCTAAGCCAAATGCCATTCTCAATTATCTTAAAATATGGGGTGCAATGCCATGTGAAAGGTTATGAGAAGATTATAATTGTATCTATTGATAAGCCTATAAAAGGTATATTCTTGCAGTTAAAAAACAAAAGATGGCTATTTATGGTAACTTTTTGCATAACATATTGAGTAACTTTGCACTCAATAATGGAGAGTTTATGAAAATCAATGCTGAAACAAAATATTGCCAGACTTGCGGAATACCCTTAGATATAGATTATGGTGATCTTAAGGAAGGGCAGAATGAGGAATATTGCGACTACTGCCTGAAAAATGGAATTAAGTTGTATGACTTCTCAATGGATTATCTCATCTATCTTTGGGGACTTTTCCCCGAAGAATATTATAAAGAGGTGGGGATAAGCTATACTTCATCGGAATTGAGGGAAATTATGTCCAAACGATTGCCGGAAATCAAGAGATGGAAGCAAAAAATCAATACCGCTCACATACAATATGAATTGGTGGTAAGGGTTCAGGAATACATCAACTGTCATCTGTTTGACAACCTTGATTCTGAAAAACTATCCCAAATGGTAGGTATTTCTAACTATCATTTCCGTCGGCTTTTCAAAGCTGTCTGCGGCGATAGTCTGGGAAAATACATCCAACGCTTAAGATTGGAGTATATCGCTTTTAAGTTAATATCAACAGATATAAGTGTCTCCAAGCTTCTTGGTCAAATCAATTATCAGAATAAACATACGCTTTCAAGGGCATTCAAAGGCTATTTTAATTGTTCTATACCGCAATTTCGTAAAAGGCATTCAAATGTTTGCCCTGAAGGAAAGAATCCTATACAAATTGAACCAAGTATTGAAAGAGTTCCTGCTATACGGATTGCCTATTTAAAATTAGAAAGGACGCATAACGTGAGCCGTAGCTTTTCTATTTTATGGAAGCAGTTGTTACAATTTTCTGAAAGCTATAAATTAACATCGACAGGATGTAAATACGTGAGTCTGACTCTTGATTATCCTTTTATCACCCTTGAAGAGCAAAGCCGTTTTATGGTTGGAGTCACATTGCCGCAATCATTTACCCCTCCTAAGGGTTTTGGCATTTATGAAATCCCTGCGGGAAGATATGCTATATTTCGTTTTAAAGGATTATATCATGAGCTAAATAGAGTGTATCGCTATATTTACCTTGACTGGTTGCCTGCAAGTGATTATTCCTTGCGAGAGCCATTCACTTTTGAAACTTATATCAATACATCCGAAAAGACTCCGGTTTCAGAATTAGTTACGGATATTTATATCCCTATTGCAAAGAAAGAAATATGAAATACTTGAACGAAGAAATAGAAAATAAATTAATTAACCTAGGAGCGAAGCTCGTTCGATTTGTTGATATATCACACTTAACTGAAATGCAAAACAGGCAATTCCCGAATGCTATTGTTTTTGTACTTCCGTTAACAACTCCTTATGTGAAAGAGGTATTTAACACCCCTGATTATGTGAAAGCACGAATAGAGGATAATTTCAATTTTGATGACGATGAATATTCCCTTACTGAACAAAAAGCAGGAGACTTATCCGATCAAATTGCAGACTTTCTTATTCAAAAAGGATATAAGGCTTTTTCACAGTCTGATGCAAGCCTTATTGCCGAAGGGAAATTTGATGTAGCACATAAGCAATCTCTTTTGCCCAATAAAACTGTAGCAGTACTTAGCGGATTAGGATGGATTGGAAAAAACAATTTATTTATTACTCCTCAATATGGTGCGGCACAATGTCTGGGTACAGTTTTAACTAACGCACCCTTAGACACAGAATCCCATGAACCACTTTTACCTAAGTGTGGTAATTGCAACATTTGTAGAGATATATGCGAGAAAAAAGTATTAAAAGGAACGACTTGGACTATAACAACTCCAAGAGACGAAATAATTGACGTATATAGCTGCAGTACCTGCCTGAAATGTCTTGTACATTGTCCTTGGACGCATAAATACCTAAGACGGGACACTTTATAAAACAGTGGAATTGAATGGGGTATAAAAAGAAAAATGTGAATTTTAAGGTTGATTATGTAGGATTATTCTTCTGAAATTTCGTCTATTTGTTCAGGCAGAAGCATGGCAATGTTACGAGTGGCAACAATAACGATTGTGTTTACTGCATTTTCGTGTCTTAGGTGATGGACTTTATACAAAGAAAAAAGGGGGTGTCTATTGCAGGTACCCTCTTGTTATCTACTTTGGCCGGCCTCTTTATTTAAGCCTGAATCTATAAAGTAGACCTATCAACATATTAGCAACAATATAAGTTTGCCAGTTTTATAAGTGGTTTTATCTCTCCACGCCTTTTTGTTACCTCTATTTTGATTATGCAAAGATAACACACATATATACATGTGCAAACAATTTCTTGAATAATCTTTCCTTTACCAAATTAATTAATTTGTAGGTATGATTAGCAAGATTGACCAGTATGTTATTGATAAGGTTAGGGAAAGACGGATTGAGTTAGGTATTTCTCAAGCTGTTTTGGCGGATAGCATTAATATTTCCAGGGGATTTATTGGTGATGTGGAGAGCCCAAGATTTAACGCTAAGTATAACTTTAATCACATCAATGAGATAGCCAAGGTTCTGAATTGTAGTCCTAAAGATTTTCTTCCCCAAGAACCATTAGATTAGCAATACAAAAAATTCTGTATATCATCTATATTCTTGCCGAGACTATGGGAAACTATTATGTTCTTTTTCTTCTGAATCATTGAATAGCTTTTGGTGAACATGAGGGTGTCCGCAAAGGGAGGGCACTGAAAAAGTCACCTTTTTCTTAGTTTGACCTTTTTTATGAATCAGCAAAAAAGTTGCATGGCGAATGCTAGATTTCATTCACATGCAACTTTTTCGTATATCAGGGGGAATAATCCTCTATTTACCTTAGAAAGGTTATTTTATCCCACCGATAAGCAGAATTTCCCCTCCTTCAGCTTAGTTTCAGTATTCTCTTAAGGTTTGCGGCGAAGATGGTCATTGCTCCTTGCAGGTTCATACATGAGAGCCCATACGACTGTGCTCTATCGTATCCATATACCTGCTTAAGTTCTGCATTTTTAGCTTCAATCTTATAACGCTCGGCTGCTTTCTCCTTATATCGTTCCATTTGTTGAAACTCTATCTGTTGTAGCTGCTCATCCGTTTTTATAGGTACAGAATAAGTCTTGGATTTTGCTCCCGTTTTATAGCAACCCTCCCGCTTTGAGCAGCATTTACACTTCTGCACATCAAAGTAATAAGTATATGCCTGATTCCATGCTCCTTTCTTTTTCCCCTGTTTTGCTTTACGTATAGCCATATAAAACCGGCAGGACAAACAAACATACCGGCATCCTTATTATAATCAAACTTATCTTCTTCTTTTCTGAATCCCTGGCTGATACTGGGATTCAATTTTGCCACCAACTCAAAGTGCTCATCACGAGCCTTCTCCAAATTATCCTTTCCTGAATAAGCCGAATCACCGATAACAGTTTGTACATCTATTCCATTCTTTCGACTTTGTTCCACCAAAGCGGATAGTTGGGGACCATCTCCCTTTTCACCTGAAGTGATAACTGCTGCCGTTATTATACGCTCCTCAGTCATGCCGATATGGGTCTTGTACCCAAAGAAAGAGCTGTCTTCGGATTTGTGACCGATACGCGCATCTTCAGATACCGTATAATGATCACAGATGTCATCCAAAGTCTCTTTCAGGAGATTTAATTTCTCTCTCACTTTAGGAATGCATGCATAAGTTTCCTGATTCTTTAATGTGTCCATCAGTGTCTGTGTATAAGTCAATTCATGTTCCAAAATATCATCCGTATTTTTCTCTGGAATATATCCTTTATATTTTCATCTACTTCATAAAGGCTTTTACGCAACTGTTGGGAACGTAACTTCAATATGTCAATAGGGGAATGGGGATTTGCACGTGAGCCTGTATGTGCGGCATCAACTATTACGGAGGTGGATTTTATGATGCCTTTCTCTATGGCTAAAGTGACAGTCTTGTTAATCAAAAGATCCAAAAGATCCATATCTTTGAGGCGGAGCTTGCGGAATTTGCATAGAGAGCTGGCATCTATCACATCATCCTCAGGTACCATTCCTAAAAAGTATTTGAAAGACATGTCATAGCGTGAGCGCTCAACTACATCAACATCAGATAAATCATAAATGGTTTTTAAGAGTAGATACTTGAACATACGGATGGGGCTTTGAGCTATGCAACCATTATCCAAGTAATATTTAGAAACGAGCTCATCATAAACAAAGGAGAAATCAATCAACGAGTTGATACGTCGTAATAGATTATCCTGGGGAATTATCAAATCATAAAGACTTGAATAATCACTAAATGCTAAACGTTCTTGGGTTGATAACATAAGAAGATTATTTTGGGACCCTAAGATACAAAATAAACAGCGTAGATCCAATGTCAACTGGGCTTATGCTGTCATTCTTTTTAGAGAAAGGGGCGTAGAAGGACTTTTTCAGTGCCCTCCTTTTCGGACACCCTCTTTTCAAAATTGAAGGATATCACCCTCCTCTTTTTTTATTTGAATAAATAATAATAGTTGCTTGCGGCAAAAAGAGCCAGAAACCAGAGGCAGGTTCAATAATACAACCGATTATGGTAAGCAGTAAGATAGAGTAACCTAAAAATACCGGTGCCGGTTTTTGTTCTTTTCTGATATAATATTGAAGTGTTTGCCCCAAAAGGATAAGGATTATTCCACAGATCAAGAACCAGAAAGCGAAACCTTGGCTATAATTTTCTCCAATAGAATTTACCAATCTATTTCTGAGCATTTCCGAAAAAGCATCTTTTCCGATAAATAGTGCATAAATCGTA
>JAUUNK010000139.1 GCA_030844565.1 Bacteroides ovatus | reverse complement strand
CTAATTTTTATTCTTAATATTGAAGATAACAATGAAAAAAATAGTATATATTTTAGGAATTATTTGCGCCATGACCATGCAGTCGTGTTTAGACCTTGAGCCCAAGACGCAATTGGCGGATACCAACTATTGGAAGTCGCCCGAACACTTCAAACTTTTTGCCACCCAGTTCTATGGCTGGTCGGCCGACTTTCGATGGCTCGACGACAGTCAGCACGCCGATATTCGCTCGGATTTGTTTGCCGGCAGCACGGTGAACATCTATAGTAACGGAACGAACAGCATTCCGTCATCCGACAAGCATTATACCGACAATTACAATCGTATTCGCCAAGTCAACACCTTGTTGCAACAGGCTGATGCGTATGAACAACAAGCCGACATTGCCATTTCAGTGGGGGAAGCCCGTTTCTTCCGTGCTTATTGTTACTTCGAGTTATTGCAGGCTTACGGTGACCTTATCATAGCCCGCACGCCGCTCGACATCGACTCGCCTGAGATGCAGAAGGCTCGCAATCCGCGTACCGAGGTGGCTGACTTCATCATTGACGACTTGAAAGAAGCCGCTAAACTATTGCCCGTTGATAAGGCTATCAGCAGCAGCGATGAAGGTCGCCTTTCCAGCGAAGCCGCTTTGGCGTTTCTTTCGCGTGTAGCCCTTTACGAAGGTACATGGGAGAAATTTCATAATGGCGGTCAAAATACCGAACGTACAAAAGATTTGCTCAATACCGCAGCACAGGCGGCTCATGATGTAATGGCGGGCGGAGCATTCGAGCTTTTTGCTCCTCAAGAATTGGGAACGGAAGCCTACAAGTATCTCTTTATCTTGGAGAATGAAAAGTCAAACCCTGCCAATATCAATAAAACAGGTAATAAAGAGTATATCTTTACCCGCCGCCACGACCCTGTTATCAATTCTATTGGTTTCAACATTACACAAGGGCGTTTGGGCAATGCCTTGTACGTTACTCGCAAAATGGCTAATATGTATCTGCAAAGCAATGGGTTACCCATCAATCCCCAAACGTGGAATTACACGAAAGTGGATGATGAATATAAAAATCGCGACAACCGCATGAACAATCAGCTTATGGTGCCCGGACAGACTTATTGGGGTACAAATGGCGGACGCATTGATTGGAGCGGCGATGCTGCCGAAATAGCCAATGCCTCGCATAGGAACTTCATGCCTCAAACCGGTACGGGCTACTTTCCCCACAAGTGGTGCAGCGAACGTGACGGAGTGCCCACCGGTATGGAAGCTTACGACTTCCCCGTCATCCGCTATGCCGAGGTGCTGCTGAACTATGCCGAAGCTGTGTTTGAACGCGATGGACAAATATCAGATGAAGACTTGGCTATCAGCTTGAACTTGACACGTAAACGCATTAACCCCGAAATGCCTGACTTGACTAACGACTTTGTCACGGCAAATAATTTGGATATGCGCACAGAGATTCGTCGTGAGCGTACCATCGAGTTTTTCGATGAGAATTTCCGCATTGATGATCTGAAGCGTTGGAAGACGGCCGAAGACGAAATGCCGATGAATCTCACCGGTGTGAAGTGGAAAGATACTGATTTTGAAAGCAGATGGCCCGATGCTTCTTTTAAAGACAAAGATGGTGAAGGCTGCATTATTCACGAAAAAGGACGCAACTGGCACGAAAAGCATTACTTGTTGCCGCTGCCCACTGACCAACTCAAGCTGAACTCCAACTTGAAACAAAATCCGGGTTGGAACCAATAATCCATTCATTATTCATTTATAAAGTAATCGAATTATGACATACAAAAACATACTTCAAAAGGGTGCATTTGCAACACTGTTGGCGGGTGCCTTGGTGGTGACCGTTTCGTGCAACGATGACGATGTATCCCCCGTTTTAGAAGAGAGAGTGCTCGTTAAGGAAATCAACCTTGAGGTGACTCCCGAACTGCCTCTGCTGATAGGCACTGATACTTTGATAAAATATACCGTAGGCCCGGATGAGGCTTTCAACAAAGAGGTGGTATGGAAATCGACTGTGCCCGATGTGGCTACCGTAGATGCCGAAGGACGCATCACTGCAGTGAAGGCCGGTAATACGGTCATTTCGGCCAAACCGGTTGTAGGCTATTCTGCCACTTCGACCATCAATGTGAAGGTGGTAAACGAAATCATTCACATCACTGATATCAGTCTTACTAATGAAGAGCTTGAAGTGTTTGTTACCTCGACTCTGCCGCTCATTTGGCAGACTACTCCGGTCGATCCCACTTACCCCGGAGTGATTTGGAAAAGCCTTACTCCCGATAAAGCCACCGTCAATGAAAAAGGCGAGGTGAAAGGTGTGGCCGAAGGAACGGCACGCATACAAGTCACCGCTACTGACGACAAACATTTCACAAAAGTGTTTGAGATTAAGGTGAAGCCTATTATTTATATCGAAAGTATGGAATTCGTGAAGGAAACCGATAAGCTGGCTTTAGGCGAAACCTATACTCCGCAGATGAATGTAACGCCGGCAGACGCTACGCTGTCGTACATCGCATGGGAAAGCAGCAAGCCCGATGTTGTAGAGATTGACGAAAAAGGCCGGTTTGTGGCGAAGGCTTACGGCAATGCCGTGATTACTGCTTTGGCAGACTATGGCGACGGTAAACCTATCAAAGCTACGATGAGTATCAATGTGAGTGAGGGATTGATGAACGACCAATTTACCATTGAGAACATCTGGCAACCATTCGGCAATTTCAATCATCGAGAATTTGAATGGATGGAGAACGACGGAGTACTTCGCATATTACCCGGTGACGATAAGGCTTACAAGGCTGTGCGCATTTGTCGTACCGGAGGATTTGGGTTCAACGTAACCAACTATCCCATCTTGGCCTTTAAAGTGAAATTCCCCGAAAATGTGTTCGAAGCATCAACAAGCATAGAGTGGTATCTCGACATTTGGGGTGGAAGCGGCATTACCGTAGCCGGTAAATATGGCGAAGATACCGATAAAGGAAAAAACGCCATGACTGTGGCAGATTGTGGCGAATACAAAGTATTCTACGCCGACTTTACGAAGAAATTCCTCGGCAAGAATCAACAGTATATGCCTACTGCATTGACGAAGTACGACACGGTGGAACTTCAATTTTGGAAAATATGGTATGAAGCCAGCGAAACTGGCAGTATCTATGTGGATTGGGTGAAGACCTTCGAATCGGAACAGGAACTGAAAGATTTGATTAAAGCTGAAAAAGCCGAATAATGGTAGCCGACTTCTCAGAAACTGATTGAATAACAAAATGAATATTGAATATATGAAAAATTTGATTTATACCTTCGTGGGCAGCATGGCACTTGTGTTGCTGACCGGCTGTAGTGCTGAGTTCGAGAACGGAACTCCCGAACCATGGCAACGCGAAATCAACCCCAATGAAAATTATGAGTACACCATCAAGCACCCTTGTCTGGTGAACACCGAAGCCGATTTTGAACGTGCACGCCGTAAAGTGAATGAAGGCGCCGAACCTTGGATTAGTGGTTGGCAAAAATTGTGCGACAGCCGATTTGCCCAACTGAATTATAACTCAAATCCGCAAGAAGAAATTGTGCGCCACTCAAAAGGCGGAAACTTCAATACGGCTGCTTTTGATGCCGGTGCCGCTTATCAGTTGGCTTTACGCTGGAAAATTTCGGGAGATGAAGATTATGCGAAAGCGGCTATTAAAATTCTGAACGGATGGGCTAAAACTTGTAAAGGGGTGAACTATAAAACGTGGCCTGACGACAGCCATCGCCTGCTTGCTGCCGGATTTATCGGTTACCAGTTTGCTGCTCCCGCTGAACTGATGCGCGACTACGAAGGCTGGAAAACCGAGGATTTCGAAATCTTCAAGAAATGGATAGATAAAACTTTCTATCCTATCTGCGACGATTTCTTAGATAACCACTTTAACTCTTCAGCCATTGCAGGTTGGATGAGTTGGGATCTGCCCGCCATGCTCACCATTCTTTCTATCGGCGTGCTGAATGATGACGATGCTAAGATTAAACAAGCCCTGGAGTTTTTCTACCACGGAAAAGGTATGGGCTGTATCGAGTGGTCGGTGAGAGGTATGCACGAAGACCCGGAAGGAAAAGTGAAAGGCAGACATTTGGCACAGAGCCAGGAGATGGGACGCGACCAGGGGCACGCCACTCTCAATGTCGGTTTGCACGCTTACTTCTGCCGTACGGCTTATAACATGGGTATCGACCTTTTTGCCTACAACGACAACATTGTTCTCGACCTCTGCGAATATACGGCTAAGTATAACTTGACTTCGGCTGAAGATGTAGAAATGCCTTTCGAACCTTACTATCACCCCAAATATGGTTGGCACGAGAAGGTGTCGGCCGAGGCTAAGGGGCGTGCCCGTCCGGGATGGGAACTCCTCTACAACCATTATGCCAAGGTGAAAGGTATGAATGCACCCTATTCTCAAGCCTTTGCCGAAAAGGAACGCCCCGAAGGATATGGTGAGCGTGGAACTGCTGAAGCCGGCGATTTGGGATTTGGGACATTATTATATACTGAAGAATAACTTTTGAGTTTTCCGGCTGATTTCAAGGAGTTAAGAGGTTAGACTTCTTAACTCCTTGATACTACTCTGTGAAACCTTCACAACTCTTTCCTTATGATAAATAGATTATTTCCTACCTTATTATTCTTTATCTGCTTCTTTTATAGTTTGCCTCAAACGGCAAAGGCGCAAAACAACGAGTGGGAAAATCCCGCCAAATATGAGTGGAACAAAGAGAGGCCACATGCTGACTTTCGTCTCTACGAACAGTCAGAGGATGCAGTGAACGACAAACCCCGAAAATCGTCTTGGCAACATTCGTTGAATGGTGTGTGGAAGTTTATCTATGCCCCTACTATAGCAGCGAGCATAAAAGATTTTTATCGGATAGATTTACCCGACAGTAATTGGGATACAATAACAGTTCCTTCTAACTGGGAAATCCAAGGATTCGGTGAACCGATAATCCGCAACATTCAGTATGTATTTTCATCCAATCCACCTTATATTGACGTAGACAATCCTGTGGGTACCTATCGGCGCACATTTACGGTTCCTCGAAACTGGCAGGAGCGCGAAGTATTTCTGCACTTCGGCTCCATTAGCGGCTATGCCCGCATTTATGTGAACGGGCAGCAAGTCGGAATGACCAAAGCTTCCAAAACACCGGCTGAATTTAATGTGACGAACTATCTGAAAGAAGGAGAAAATTTACTGGCAGTACAGATTTATCGCTGGCATGATGGCAGCTATATGGAAGACCAGGATTTTTGGCGACTGACCGGGATTGAACGTGATGTATTCTTGCAAGCTTACCCTAAACTGACTATTTGGGATTTTTTCTTAAAATCAAGTTTGGATAGTACATATAAGAATGGTATATTCAATGCTACCGTAGATTTGCGTGAATTTACAGGTAATAATGTAAAAAAAGGAACACTCAAACTGGAATTATTGGATAAAACCGGCAAAATAGTTTTGTCACAACAAAAGAAATTTGACATAGAAGATGAGTTTACCCAATTAGCTTTTTCGGGCGTCATTAAGAATGTATCCAAATGGAATGCTGAAAAGCCATCTCTTTATGATTGTGTCATCACACTTTGGGATGATAAAAACAAGCAGCTTGCAGTTACTGCCTGTAAGACCGGTTTCAGAAAGATAGAAATAAAGAATGCTCGATTATTGGTGAATGGTGTTCCGACTTATATAAAAGGCGTGAACCGTCATGAGCATAATGACAGCTTGGGGCACGTCCAAACTCGCGAATTTATGATGAATGACCTGAAATTGATAAAACAACTGAATATGAATGCTGTTCGTACCAGTCATTATCCCAATCATCCGTTGTTTTATAAATTATGTGACCAATATGGCATTTACATTATAGATGAAGCCAATATTGAAACCCACGGAATGGGCTCAGTTCCTTATTTCAAAGATACCATTCCGCATCCTGCTTATCGTTCCGAATGGTATGCGGCTCATGTAGACCGTATCACCCGTATGGTGGAAAGAGATAAAAATCATCCGTGCGTCATAGGCTGGTCGTTAGGGAATGAATGTGGTAATGGAATCGTATTCCATGATGAATATAAACGTCTGAAAGAATATGACCCAAGTCGTTTTGTGCAATTCGAACAGGCTTGGGAGGACTGGAATACAGATATTGTATGTCCGATGTATCCCAATATGTGGAAAATAACGGAATATGCCAAGTCCGGTAAACAGCGCCCCTTTATCATGTGTGAGTATGCCCATGCCCAGGGGAATAGTAATGGTAACTTCAAAGACCTTTGGGATGTTATTTATGACAGTCCAAATTTGCAAGGTGGTTTTATTTGGGACTTTATGGATCAAGGGTTTAAAATGAAGACAGAACCGGGAGACGGACGCATCTACTGGACGTACAATGGAAAAATGGGAAGTTATAAATGGCTGGAAGATAGGAAAGGGGAATTAAATACAGGAACCGACGGCTTAATTTCTGCTAATGGCATTCCCAAACCACAAGCGTATGAAGTAAAGAAAGTCTATCAGTACATTCAGTTTAACGCGAAAGATTTGAGTAAAGGGATTGTTTCAATCAGGAATCGTTATGATTTTACCAATCTGAATGAATATGCTTTTACTTGGGAAGTATATAAGAATGGAGAGAAATTCTCTACAGGAAATTTCAATGTTGAATTAAAACCTCATGCGGAAAAAGAGGTACGATTGAATCTTCCAGTCATTCCGGAAGATGGAAATGAATATTTTCTCAACCTCTATGCCTATACAAAGGTTGCTACCGATTTAATTCCTGTACATTATGAAGTGGCTAAGGAACAGATAAAGCTAAATAGAGGCAGTTTCTTTGCTTCTCTTTCGGCTTGTTCGGGTAAGTTGTCTTATGAAACGAAAGACAATGTTTTATCTTTTCAGTCGGATGCCGTCTCCGGTAAGATTGATTTGAAAAAAGGAGTGCTGTTTAATTATAGCATAAACGGCAAACAACCCATTAAGCAATATCCGGAACCGGCTTTTTGGCGTGCTCCGGTTGATAATGATTTCGGGAATAAAATGCCCTGGTTGGCAGGTGTCTGGCGGACAGCGCATGTGAACCGTTATGTGAAGAACGTGGTTATAGAGGAAAAGAACGAAAAAGGATTGTCCATAAAAATTGATTGGATATTAAGTGACATTCAAGTTCCTTACACGATAGAATATTTGATACGTAATAATGCATCTATTATTGTGACAGGAAGTATTGACTTGACAGGAACGAGACTTCCTGAACTTCCTCGCTTCGGTATGCGGATGGAATTGCAACAACCCTATGAAAATCTGACTTATTATGGTAGGGGACCTTTTGAAAACTACATCGACCGTTATTCAAGCTCGTTCATCGGGCGATATGAGGATAAAGTCGACAATCAGTTCTATTGGTATATACGTCCACAGGAAACCGGAAATAAAACGGATGTTCGTTGGCTGGCTTTATTGAATAGTGAAGGAGAGGGAGTGAAGATTACAGGTCTGCAACCTATCGCATTTTCCGCTCTGCATTTCTCACCGGAAGACCTTGACCCCGGTTTGACCCGCAAATTGCAGCATACCATTGATATTGTTCCGCAAAAGAATATTTTCCTGCATGTTGATTTGAAGCAACGCGGATTAGGCGGTGATAATAGTTGGGGGATGTATCCACACAATAAATATCGTTTGCTTGATAAAAAATATGTTTATAGCTATATGATTGAATTGATAGACTGATAAATAATTAGAATAGCATAGAGATAATGGAAATGTGATTGATAAGTATTGCGCTATGGGTTCTCCACATTCTCCTAATCGGGAAGAGACAGAACTACTGAAACGGGAAGGATGGAGTACGGCAAAAGAAATGATTATAGTCTTTTTTACTGTTAAAATCTAACGCCAGGTTGCATAATTGTACAACTTGGCGTATATTTGTAATATGAAACGTAAGATTATGTCTTATTCAATGGCTTTCAGAAAAAGAGTCAGAAGACACCATCAGGAGAGATAGAAAAGGCGTTAAAAATAAAGGAGGCTTATTATGGAGACAAACAATCATCAAATCGTTGATTACAGTGCTGTGTTAGAAGCACAGTATGGAGCACTGGGCACTCCTGAACGTGCGAAGTTTGACGAAGAAGCTTATGCTTTTTATACGAGTCAAATACTTTTGGATGCGCGAAAGAATGCCAGATTGACGCAGGAAGAGCTTGCAAAACGTATCGGTGCCAACAAATCATACATCTCACGCATTGAGAAAGGCATTACAGTTCCGAGTGTTGCTACTTTCTATCGTATCATAAATGCTTTAGGATTAACGATTGAGCTTAAACCTGCTTTATGATTTAGGTTATTTTGCAATAATAAAAAGTCCCATTCCATTTATTTGGTTCGGGACTTTTGTTTTTATTTGGATTGTATTGAGTAAATTATTTACCCCCTTCGTATTTAGTTATGTACATATAGAGAATACGAAGGGGCTACTTTTTTAAAAAAGGAATGTGCTCTTTTGGAGATTTTTATGTATGTTTGTCACATGTTTAATATGAAAGGAAGCAGTTGTAAGTGAAGAACACGATTAAATATCTGATTCTTATATTAATATATTTGGCTTGTGGGGGTAATCTACAAGCCCAAAACTATACATTCCGTAATGTCGTCATGTCCGACGGGCTATCCGGACTGTTGGTGAATGCCATTTATAAAGATTCCGAAGGTTTTGTATGGTTGGGGACGGATAATTGCCTCGACCGTTTTGATGGTGTGAAAGTGCGCCATTTTGAATTCCGTGGCATTGAGTCGGGAAGAAAGAAACGGGTAAACAGTGTTACGGAAACATCCAATAAACAACTTTGGGTGGGAAACGGAATCGGGCTTTGGCGGTTGAATCGCCCAAACAGCCAATTGGAAAGGATTGTCCCCGAAAAGATAGACTTTGCCGTCAATACGTTACTGGCCGGTGGAGATATTCTTTATATCGGCACAGAGAAAGGCTTATTCATTCATAAAGACGGTCAGTTGCTTCAAGTCTTGACAGACCGGAATATGCTTGCCGCCTGTAACAGAATCATGGATATTTGTCTGAATGAAGATAAAACCGTATTATGGTTGGCCACGGTACAGGGATTGTTCTCTTATTCACTGAAAGACGGCAAGATTGATTCCTGGCATTTTCAGGAGGATGTGCCCGAAGCCGATTATTTCCGTTGCCTTACTCGTATCGGCGAAACGCTCTATCTCGGTACAATGAGCCAAGGTGTAGTACGTTTCGATATAAAGAAGGAATCATTCTCTCATGCGGTATCTTTGGGGTGCGATGTCATTTCCGATATTTCCAGCGATGGTAAAGGGACTGTGTATATAGCTACTGACGGCAATGGCGTACACTTCCTTTCACACAAAGACCAACAAGTGACACGTCGTTTTTACCATGATGTCAATGATAAGGAAGGAATTCGCAGTAATTCTATTTATTCCTTACTTATAGATGATAGAGGTGCCGTCTGGGTGGGGCATTTTCAGGCAGGACTGGATTATTCACTCTATCAGAACGGCCTTTTCCGTACGTATGATTATCCACCTTTGTTTAATTCGGCCAATCTTTCCATCCGTTCTTTTGTAAACAAAGGGCAAGAGAAGGTCATCGGTTCGCGTGACGGCTTGTTTTATATAAACGAAGCTACCGGAGTAGTGAAGAGTTTTGTAAAACCCGTCTTGACCTCGGATTTGATACTGACAATCTGCTTCTATCAAGGAGAATATTACATCGGTACGTATGGTGGCGGTATGATGGTATTGAATCCGGAAACGCTGTCTCTGAAATATTTTGCCCAAGGTGATACGGAGCTTTTCCAGAAAGGACATATCTTCTGTGTGAAACCGGATGCCAAAGGAAATCTTTGGATAGGTACTTCGCAAGGGCTGTTCAGCTATAACGGACAGACAAAGCAGATAAAGAGCTTCACCAGTGCCAACTCCCAACTGCCGGAAGGCAATGTGTATGAAGTCAGTTTTGACTCTACCGGCAAAGGATGGATTGCTACCGAAACCGGTATGTGTATTTACGACCCGGCTTCCCAAAGTTTGCGTTCCAATGTCTTTCCCGAAGGATTCGTGAATAAAGATAAGGTTCGTACTATCTACGAAGATGCTGAACACAACCTCTATTTTATCCGTGAGAAAGGAAGCCTGTTTACATCCACTTTAACGATGGACCGTTTCCAGAACCGCTCTATCTTTTCTACTCTTCCGGACAACTCGCTAATGTCTGTTATAGAAGATAACCAAGGCTGGTTGTGGGTGGCTTGCAATGACGGGTTATTGCGTATCAAAGAAGAGGGAGAGGAATATGATGCTTTCACTTTCAATGATGGAGTGCCGGGACCAACTTTTACGAATGGAGCTGCTTATAAAGATGAAAAAGGACTATTGTGGTTTGGTAACACTAAAGGACTGATTTATGTCGATCCGAAACGTGTGGACGAGGTGCGTGGCAAGGTCCGTTCGATCGTATTTACTGACATATTAGCTAATGGTGTCCCTTTTACCAGCTCCTCTTTGAAATACAATCAGAATAATTTGACTTTCTGTTTCACAGACTTTGCTTATGGTCTCCCATCTGCCTTACTATATGAATATCGACTGGAAGGAGTGGACAAGGACTGGAAATTATTGGCTGCACAGAACGAAGTTTCTTATTACGGACTTTCTTCCGGGACTTATACTTTTCGTGTACGTCTTCCGGGAAATGAGCAATCCGAAGCTAGCTGTCAAGTGACGGTATGCCCTATGATACCTTGGTGGGGATGGGGACTTTCCGTTTTATTAATCGTAGGAATTATAGCCTTTATACGGTATTATGTCTGGAAACGTATGCGTCGTTTGCTTGTTTCTTCTGCTTCGCCGGTTGTGGTATCATCAGCAGAGGAGGAGATACAACAAAGAGAACAGTCTGTAGAACAACATCCGGAAGTAAATTCAGAACAACAACCTTCCGTTGTTGAAGAGAAATATAAGACCAATAGACTGACCGAAGAGGAATGTAAAGAACTTCATAAAAAACTGGTGGCTTATGTGGAGAAAGAAAAGCCATATATCAATCCCGATTTGAAGATGGGTGACCTGGCTTCTGCATTGGATACTTCTTCACATTCATTATCGTATCTTTTGAACCAGTATCTTAATCAGTCCTACTATGATTTTATCAACGAATATCGCGTTACCCAATTCAAAAAGATGGTAGCGGATAGCCAATATTCCCGCTATACTTTGACTGCACTGGCAGAACTTTGTGGATTCAGTTCGCGTGCCTCCTTCTTCCGCTCATTCAAAAAGAGTACGGGAGTTACTCCGAATGAATACATCCGTAGTATCGGCGGAACAGCCAAAGAAGAGTAACTTTCCGACTTATTATCCCTGAAATCTATTTTGCATCTATATTACCTTCACCCTTCACTTCTCCCTGTTCATCGGGGTTAGAGGGTGAACCCTGCCCTTTCACTTGGTGAACCCCTTCTCTTTTATTCTTTTCCTATTTCCAATCTGTTATTAGATAAGTTCTTCTTCTCCCTATCTAAACTTCCTTTTCCTTAATTGCAAAGTTGTTTTTTATAGGAAGCAAACTTTAAATGCAAGTTTTGTTTTTATAATCAAAGCTTGCATTTATAAAAACAAAACTTGCATTTATATAATCAGAACTTTCATTTATAGTTTATCATTAACCAAAAGCAACTTTGCAACAAGGGCAAAACAAGTTTATCATTAATGAAAAGGAACTTATCTCTTAATGTCCTGCATCATCATTAGCCTGAATGTAAGATGAAGGAAAGGCCAAAATGGTGAAGAAAGGGAGTAAAGAGGTGAAGGGGGTGAAAGCAAATGGGTATAAGGAGAGCGAAAATACATTGTTTTTTAGTAAATAGAGTATCAAATTATAAAATGAGACTCTGTTTGTTGTGAATGTAACTTCTTGATATATAATGATATATATGCAAATAAGTCTATCTGGATTCTTGGAGATTACTCTGTCCTGTTTTCGAGCTGTTATATCCAAAATCACCTCTATATTTGCATCGTGATCAAAACCGAAAAAGATAGTATTATGGAGACAATAGCTAACACTTACGACGACATTATCACCCGTTCTTATGAAGAATATTATCAGGTGATTCTTACCTATATTACTTATCGTATCACTCATCGCTACGAAGCGGAGGATCTAACTCAAGATGTATTTGTACGTCTGCTGGACTACAAACAAATGCTCCGTCCCGACACAGTGAAATATTTCCTGTTCACTATTGCCCGCAATATTGTAATCGACTATATCCGTCGTTATTATAAGAAGCAGGAAATAGACAGCTACATCTATGATACTATGTCTACTTTTACCAATGAAACCGAAGAAAAAATTATCGGTGATGATTTAGTGACAATGGAACGGACCCGTTTGGCTGCCATGCCCGAACAACGTCGGTTAATTTATACATTAAACCGTTTTGAAAATAAAACTTCTCCGGAAATCGCTAATGAACTGAATCTAAGTTGTAGGACGGTAGAAAACCACCTATTTCTTGGACGTCGTGAAATGCGCGAATTCTTCCGAAATTGTATATAATCTTATTCATTAATAAATAACCCTTTGTGCTTATGGAAAAGGAGTCAGAATTTACAAAGAGGT
>JAUUNK010000138.1 GCA_030844565.1 Bacteroides ovatus | reverse complement strand
ATATTTCTTTAATCCTATGTTGATGTCGATATACAATAACATCTCCTTTTCTTTCAAAACAGAATCAGTTGTAATTTCCATTGCTTTTTTGACATAAAACTCAGCCGATTCAAAATCTTCTTTAGCCCAATAAGTTACGGCATATTCATGAAAAACATTTGCTATGGCATTCTGATCATTTAGTTTACGCGCCAATAAATCTGCTTGAGCGCAATAAATCAAAGATGAATCTGGTAAATCTTGATATAAAAAAGCATGAATTATATCCTTTAATGCAAAAATACGGCTTCGCATATTTCAAGATCTAGCAAAATAAAACTCAGCCTCTTTTAAAATATCTATTCCTCTTTCATAGCGTTTTTCCTCTAAATAAACATCACTCATATAACTACACACCAACCCCGCCAACCGATATTCTTTCACCTCTTTTGCCAAATCCAAAGCCTTAAGATAGCAGGTCATCGCCTCATTATTCTCCCCTTCTTCGACATGCAACCGCCCTAGATAGAAATAGCTGTAGGCTTGTTCCCTTAGTTCTCCTTCTTTACAAAGCACATCGGTAGCCGCCAAAACCAGAGAATCAGAGGGTAAAGTATAAGTCTTTTCTTCAAAAGCACGGACATATAGAAGATTCCAACGCGCCTCATTTATATGATTGAAAGAGACATTTTCTTTTAATGAATCCAGCACTTGCAACACACTGTCTGGACGCAACTCTACTCCAACAGAAAGCTGGGAGAGTAAAATCTGCTCTTTTTTATTATGCCGGCAACTGCTAAGCAAAAGTAACAGACAGGAAACAATAACGACTGTTCTATTTATTTTCATTATAAATTAATACTTATTTAGTATACAAAATTACAAATAATATCTTTTAAAGCCCTACTTATTCTACATTTTAATTATTAAAAATCATAGCTTCTTTGCATTACTAAATAAAGATATATCTTTATCACTCAAAGCTATTACTTAACAAAGAACAATCTATTTTCTTTCTCTTTTCTTACTAGGCATACCGAAGAAAAAGAAGTAAAATATGAGGTAAGTTCTCTGGGTATAAGTCATTAACATACTATACACAGTGGTAAAAGAAAGAATGCATCTTTCGTGTTGGCTTAAGCGTTATCAAAGGCTCACTACTGTGAACATATCAGCTCACAACTGTAAGCCAATAAGCTCACAGTTGTGAACAAATAGGCTCACAGTTGTAAGCCTCTTAGGAGCATTAACAGAGAAAAGAAGGAATATGGAGCGTAAATGTACCATATATAAGAGGAAAAAGAAGAAAACTAGCCACCTTAGGACACAAAAACACAGGAATAGTAGGCAATTAGCAGAGAATCTAGTAAAAAAATGCAGTGGGAAGGATAAGTCTCATATCGATAACAACAAAGCAGTTATTAAGTTATAAATGAACGATTTACAATAAATAAAAGCCAGCAAGACAAACAAAATCCGGATAAATAAGGGTGAGAGCAACCGGTTGCTCTCACCCTGCTCTCACTGCATCTCTCACTCCTGTAACCCCGATGAACAAAGGGCTTCCAGCGAAAAGTGAGACCGTGAGAGCAAAAAGTCCTTCAACTCCTAGGAAGAGAGAAAGGCACAACCTACTTCCATATTATTCCACCCCATGCATCATCTTCTGCAATTTCTTCGACAAGAGGAACAGAATCAGTGAAGCGATACCCGACATCACCACAAATACCATAAAGAAATCATACATGGTAGCAATCTGGTAACCAAAGAGGGATTTCACCTTTCCTTCTTCGGGATAAAGCCCGCTCAACATGCCGGCAAACTTGTTGGCTGTGGCTGTAGAGAGATACCATATACCCATCATGAGGGAAGCAAAACGCAAAGGGCTAAGCTTGTTCACCATCGAAAGTCCGATAGGAGACAAAGCAATCTCACCCATAGTGTGAATAAAGTAAAGACCGGTAAGCCAAATCATGCTCACCTTCACTCCGGGAACAGCATCTTTGACACCGAAACAGATGAAAAGATAACCCAAAGAAAGCAGCAACAGACCGATAGCTTGCTTGGTAGGAGAAGAAGGTTCCATGTTTCGTTTGTTCAGGAAACTCCATACACCGGGCATGATGTAGGCGAGAACAACCACGAAAAGAGGATTGAAAGATTGGAACCAAGAAGCGGGCATCTCCCAACCGAGAATATCACGGTTTGTCTGTTCGGCAGCAAAAAGCGTCAAAGAAGCACCTGCCTGCTCATAAGCCGCCCAGAAGAAAATCACGAAAAAGGCAACAATGTAAATCACGAAAATCCGGCTACGCTCTATTTTCGTAAGTGAACCGTCCAACAAGATAAGGACAGGGAAAACAATGCAGGCTGTAAAAATGCCGACACTAATCCAATCACCACTAAAAGCATAGCTGAAGAATACCAATAAAACAGCGGTTAGTATCGTTATGATGATAGTATTACGCATCTTTGTCCGCCTGTCCATCTTGGGGTGAGAGATATGTTCGGCTTTGTCTTCTTTCTTTTCCCGCTTGGCATCCGGGATGATGCCGATAGGTTCGCCCGAAGGAGAAAAAAGATATTTATTCTTTTGGGTTTCGAAAAGTACCACTGTAAACAGCGTCATGATTCCCGCTGCCAAAAATCCCCATTTAAAATCCTGCGGATCGCCCGTATCTCCCAGATAACCACAAATGAGAGGGGCGGCAAAAGAACCGACATTCACTCCCATATAGAAAATTGTGTAGGCGGCATCCAACCGTTTGTCTCCCGGCTCATAGAGTTGCCCCACTAAAGAAGAGACGGTAGGTTTGAAACAGCCGTTACCTAAAATCAAGAATCCGAGCCCGCCATACATCAACCAATGGGCAAGTTCTGTATTGTTCAGTGTGGAAGCACTCATAAACATCATGAACTGTCCCACCGCCATCATCACCGCCCCCCAGAAAACGGAACGACGGATTCCCCAATATTTATCGGCAATATATCCACCAATCAACGGAGTGAGGTAAACCAATCCGGTATAGCTACCATAAATAGATGCTGCCGCTTCTTTATTAAAAAGCAATGCCTGCGTCAAGAAAAGAATAAAAATTGCACGCATACCGTAATAGCTGAAACGTTCTGCCGTGCTCGTTGCGAAAATAAGATAAAGGCCTTTCGGATGCCCCTTTAATGCACTCATGAATTTATGTGTTTAGTAGTTTATGGGGCGCAAAGATATGAAAAATAGCGGCACTTATTTAAGGTATTTTGCAATATTCCCTAAGTCTTCAAAATAAAATCGTACTTTTGTCATCTCAATCGAAAAGTGAACCTTATTAAAAAAGACCAACTATGCCGGACTACGATTTAATCGCGATATTGGGACCTACGGCTTCAGGTAAAACGCCGTTTGCCACCGCACTGGCAGCCGAGCTGGACACAGAAATTATCAGTGCCGATTCCCGGCAGATATACCGAGGGATGGACCTCGGAACCGGAAAAGACCTGGCAGACTACACCGTAAAGGAACGAACAATCCCTTATCATCTTATCGACATCGCCGAGCCGGGCTATAAATACAATGTATTCGAATATCAACGCGATTTCCTTACAGCCTACGATTCTATCCGTGAAAAAGGGCGCCTTCCTATCCTGTGTGGCGGGACGGGGATGTATCTCGAGGCTGTGTTGAAAGGATACAAGTTGATGCCCGTCCCCGAGAACCCCGAATTGAGGGAACGCCTGGCAGATAAATCACTGCCGGAACTGACCGACCAGCTCAAACAATACAAAGAGTTACATAATACGACAGATGTAGACACCGTGAAACGTGCCATCCGCGCCATTGAGATAGAAGAATATTATGCCACCCATCCTGTTCCCGAACGGGAATTTCCACTGCTGCAGAGCCTTATCATCGGAGTGGACATCGACCGAGATACCCGTCGCGAAAAGATAACACGCCGCCTGCGTCAACGGCTCGATGAAGGAATGGTGGAGGAAGTGCGCCGCCTGCTGGCACAGGGAATCGCTCCGGACGACTTGATTTATTATGGCCTCGAATACAAATATCTCACCCTCTACGTTATCGGAAAACTGACTTACGAAGAGATGTTTTCGGGTCTGGAAACCGCTATCCACCAGTTTGCAAAAAGGCAAATGACATGGTTTCGAGGCATGGAACGGCGAGGTTTCACCATACATTGGGTAAGCGCACAACTCCCGATGGAAGAAAAGATTGCCTTTGTCATGGAAAAACTCAAAGGGAATTAGTATCTTTGGCACTAAAAAGCTATATATGAGTGTAGAACCAGGAAAATGGGGCGTAATTTATAACCCCAAAGCCGGTACCCGCAAGGTACAGAAACGTTGGAAAGAAATCAAGGAGTACATGGACAACAAAGCAGTGAACTATGACTATGTACAATCCGAAGGTTTCGGGTCCGTGGAGCGGCTTGCCAAAATCCTGGCTAACAATGGCTATCGGACCATCGTTGTAGTAGGCGGCGACGGAGCGTTGAACGATGTTATCAATGGCGTCATGCTTTCCGAAGCCGAAGACAAAGAAAATATCGCTATCGGCATCATCCCCAACGGCATCGGCAACGACTTTGCCAAATACTGGGGATTGACCACCGATTACAAGTCCGCCGTAGACTGTATCATCAACAACCGCCATAAAAAAATAGATGTAGGATTCTGCAACTTTTACGACGGAGAAAAGCACCGCCGGCGCTATTTTGTCAACGCGGTAAACATCGGTCTGGGAGCCCGTATCGTAAAAATCACCGACCAGACGAAACGTTTTTGGGGAGTCAAGTTCCTCTCTTACGTCACCGCCCTCTTCCTGTTAATATTCGAACGGAAACTCTACCGGATGCACCTCCGTGTGAACGACGAACATATACGAGGACGCATCATGACAGTGTGTGTAGGAAGTGCATGGGGCTATGGACAAACTCCCAGCGCTGTCCCCTATAATGGCTGGCTGGACGTTTCAATCATCTATCGCCCGGAATTCCTGCAAATCATCTCCGGACTGTGGATGCTGATTCAAGGGCGTATCCTGAACCATAAGGTGGTGAAAAGCTACCGGACTAAAAAAGTGAAAGTGCTCCGGGCACAAAATGCTTCTGTGGACCTGGACGGACGGCTGCTGCCCAAACACTTTCCGATAGAAATCGGTATCCTGCCCGAACGGACCACTTTCATCATCCCCAATTAAAGCCCCATACTCTACGTTGAAAGATAAACTCTTAAAAATATGATTGAAGAATTAAAGAACAATCCTGCCGGAAACTTTTTCTTACTGGCAGGTCCCTGCGTAATAGAAGGCGAAGAAATGGCAATGAGAATCGCCGAACGGATAGTGAAAATCACGGATGCACTACAGATTCCCTATGTGTTCAAAGGTTCCTACCGCAAAGCAAACCGCTCCCGGCTGGACTCCTTCATGGGCATAGGTGATGAGAAAGCGCTCAAAATTCTCGAGAAAGTACATGACACCTTTGGTGTGCCCACAGTAACAGACATCCATGCTGCAGACGAAGCAGTGATGGCAGCCGAATACGTGGATATTCTCCAGATTCCCGCCTTCCTCTGCCGTCAAACAGACTTGCTGTTGGCAGCCGCCAAGACCGGAAAGACCATAAATATCAAGAAAGGACAGTTCCTTTCTCCACTGGCAATGCAGTTTGCCGCCGATAAGGTGGTGGAAGCGGGCAACAAAAATGTGATGCTGACCGAACGGGGAACCACCTTCGGCTATCAGGACTTGGTGATAGACTACCGGGGTATTCCCGAAATGCAATCCTTCGGCTATCCGGTTATTTTGGATGTGACACATTCGTTGCAACAGCCCAACCAGACAGCAGGAGTGACTGGCGGCATGCCCCACCTGATAGAAACCGTAGCCAAAGCAGGCGTTGCCGTAGGTGTGGACGGTCTCTTTATCGAAACGCACGAAAACCCTGCCATTGCCAAAAGCGACGGAGCTAACATGCTAAAACTGGATTTGCTGGAAGGCTTGCTTACCAAGCTCGTCCGCATCCGGGAAGCTATAAAATAATCTTTTTTTATCTGCCGTGTGTGATTAATGATTGAATGCCACGACTGATAATACAAAAAATCATTTAAATCCTAACAGAACATGAAACATTTATTACGTGGTTTGTTTCTGGCAACCGTTTTGCTTTGCTTCGGTTTTCAGCAGACCTATGCACAACAGATGCAATTTCCTCCACTTCCCGTGGATAAAGATGTCCGCATCGGTAAGTTGGACAATGGATTGACTTATTACATCCGTCACAATGCCTTGCCCGAAAAGCGAGTTGAATTCCATATCGCACAGAAGGTAGGGGCTATACTTGAAGAACCCCAACAACGCGGACTTGCCCACTTCCTGGAGCACATGGCGTTCAACGGTACTAAGAATTTCCCCGGTAACGAAAAAGGACTTGGCATCGTGCCTTGGTGTGAGACAAAAGGTATCAAATTCGGTGTGAACCTGAATGCCTATACCGGAGTGGACCAAACTGTATACCGTATCAGCAATGTACCCACAGATAAACAAAACGTAGTGGACTCTTGCTTGTTGATTCTGCACGACTGGTCGAATGCCATCCTGATGGAAGACAAAGAGATAGACAAGGAACGTGGAGTAATCCGTGAAGAATGGAGAAGCCGCAACAGCGGTATGTTGCGCGTCTATACCAATGCCCAGGCAACAATGTATCCTGATTCTAAATATTCAGACTGTATGCCTATCGGAAGCATCGACGTCATCAACAACTTCCCTTATCAGGACCTACGCGATTACTATACTAAATGGTATCGTCCTGATCTTCAAGGTATCGTCATTGTAGGTGACATCGACGTAGACGCTATGGAGAAGAAACTGAAAGAGACTTTCGCCGACGTGAAAGCTCCGGTGAATCCGGCTAAACGCATCTACTACCCGGTGGCAGACAACAAAGAACCGATTGTGTTTATCGGCACAGATAAGGAAGTGGATACTCCCCTGATCGATATTTCCTTCAAACAAGACCCCACACCGGACTCTTTGAAGAATAACCTCGGCTATATGCTCAGTGACTATATGGTACGCATGGCTACCACTATGCTAGGCGATCGTCTCAACGAGCTACGCCAATCGGCTAACCCTCCTTTCACCGATGCTTACAGCGGATATGGAAACTTCTTCCTGTCTAAAACAAAAGAAGCGTTCAACGTTAGCGCCAGCTCAAAAGCGGAAGGCATCGAACACGCTCTCAAAACTCTGCTCCAGGAAGTGGAACGGGCACGCCGCTTCGGTTTCACCGAAACAGAATATGAACGGGCACGTGCTAATTATCTGCAACGTCTGGAATCAGCTTACAACGAACGTGAAAAGACGAAGAACGACGCGTATGTCAACGAATATATCGCCAACTTCCTTGATAAAGAACCTATTCCGGGCATTGCTTACGAATATACCACAATGAATCAGGTGGCTCCCCGCATACCGGTACAGGCTATCAATCAAGTAATGCAACAGTTGGTTACGGACAGCAACCAAGTGGTGTTGATTGCCGGACCAGAAAAAGAAGGAGTGGTTTACCCGAGCAAAGAACAAGTAGTAAGCCTGCTGAAAGAGATGCCTAAGTTAGACGTGAAACCTTATGAAGACAAGGTATCCAACGAACCTCTGATTTCTCAAAAACCGCAAGGTGGCAAGATTGTTTCCGAGACACCGGGAGAGATATATGGAACAACCAAACTGGTTCTTTCAAACGGCGTAACCGTGTATGTGAAGCAAACTGACTACAAAGCAGACGAAATCATCATGAAGGGTACAAGCCTCGGAGGTACAAGTGTGTTCCCGGACAAAGACGCTCTCAGTCTGAATCAACTGAACCCCGTTATTACCGTAGGCGGTCTGGGCAACTTCAGTAAAGTGGAATTGTCTAAGGCTCTTGCCGGAAAACGTGCTTCTGTAGTTCCCGGTATCGGCAATATGACAGAAAATGTAAACGGTAGCTGCTCTCCTAAAGACTTGGAGACTATGTTGCAACTCACTTATCTGACCTTCACTGCACCGCGCAAAGATGCGGAAGCATTCGAATCTTACAAAAATCGCCTGAAAGCCGAATTGCAAGGTGCTGAAGCCAACCCGATGAGCTCATTCAGCGACTCTATCACACGTGCTCTGTATGGAAATCATCCGCGTGCCATTATCCTTAAACCGGAAATGGTAGACCAAATCGACTACGACCGTATTCTCGAAATATATAAAGACCGCTACAAAGACGCCAGCGACTTTACATTCTATTTTGTAGGAAACATCGACCTCGAAAAGGCCAAACCTCTGATTGCTGAATACCTGGGTGCTTTGCCTGCTACCAACCGCAAAGAAAGCTTCAAGGATACGAAGATGGAAATCCGTAAAGGCAAATATGAGAATATCTTCGCCAAGAAACAGGAAACCCCCACTGCTACTATCCTCTTCCTGTTCGACGGAAAGACTAAATATGACCTGCGCAACAACTTGTTGATGAGCTTCCTGACTCAGGCACTCGATATGGTCTATACCGAAGAAATCCGTGAGAAAGAAGGCGGTACATACGGAGTAAGCTGCTATGGCACTCTGAAAAAGTACCCGAAAGAAGAAATGATGTTGCAAATCGTATTCCAGACAGACCCTGCCAAACAAGAAAAACTGTCCGGCATCGTTATCGAGCAACTGGAAAAGATGGCAAAAGAAGGACCGACTGCCGAACATCTTCAAAAGATTAAAGAGTATATGTTGAAGAAGTACTCTGACAACCAGAAAGAAAACCACTACTGGCTAGGCAACCTGGACGAATATTTCTACACCGGAGTAGATAATACTCAGAACTATGAAGCACTTATCAATAGCATCACTGCAAAAGATATACAGAAATTTGCCGCTGACCTGTTGAAGCAGAAGAATGAGATTAAGGTAGTAATGACCGTACCTGAAGAAAAGAAATAAGTATTCCTTAAAATCTCAAAATATGATGATTTTTAATGAATTACGCAAACATGGACGGCTGGCCGCTAAAAGACACCCCATGTACGAAAAGAACAAATTCGGAAAGTTCTTTATGTACATCGGAGTGCTCTTTTGGGCAGGTTACCTTATCTTCTTCGGTACGACCTTTGCCTTTATGTTTCAAGATATGGTTCCCAACCGGGAACCATATCATGTAATGAACGGAGGTGCACTGATTATTATCCTTATATTGGACTTTATCATACGATTTCCGTTTCAAAATACACCCACTCAGGAGATAAAACCTTATCTTTTGCTTCCCGTCAAGCGTAACCGGCTTATCGACTTTCTTTTGATACGCTCGGGACTTAGCAGCTTCAACCTCTTCTGGGAATGTATGTTCCTCCCCTTTGCCATTATTACTGTTACGAAATATTTTGGAATAGGAGGTGTGATTGGTTACTGCTTCGGCATCTGGTTGCTCATCGTTGCCAACAACTATTGGTATCTACTCTGCCGGACACTTATCAATGAACGGCTATGGTGGATATTTCTTCCCATCGCAGTATACAGTGGCATTATTGCCGCACTTATAATACCGGAAAACAGTCCGTTGTTCTATTTCCTCATGGATCTGGGCGACGCATATATCACAGGCAACGTGCTTGCTTATGCAGGCACCCTTCTGGTAATTGCTATCTTTTGGCTTATCAACCGGAAAATTATGGCGGGATTGATTTATGCTGAAATTAATAAAGTAGAAGATACCAAAGTAAAACATGTGTCCGAATTCAGGTTCTTCGAGAAATATGGAGAAGTGGGAGAATACATGCGCCTGGAAATAAAGATGATGCTCCGTAACCGACGTTGCAAAGGGGCTTTGAGATCGGTAGGATTGTGTGTGGTCCTCTTCTCGGTGTTGCTGAGTTTCTCCAGCGTTTACGATGGGGGCGTAATGAATACTTTTGTGACCCTCTATTCGTTTATGGCTTTCGGCATGGTGATATTGTCACAGATTATGGGCTTCGAAGGTAACTACATTGACGGACTGATGTCCCGGAAAGAATCGATTATGAGCTTGTTGAAAGCAAAATATTATATTTATTGTCTCGTGGAAATCATCCCATTGATCCTTATGATTCCCGCTTTCATCATGGGCAAACTCACTTTATTAAATGCTTTCGCATGGGTACTCTTTACTACAGGACCTATTTATTTCACCTTCTTCCAGCTTGCCGTATACAATAAGCAGACTGTACCGTTGAATGAGAAGTTGACCGGACGGCAATCTACCAACGGATTGCAAACCATCATTAACTTACTGGCATTCACATTGCCCATGATAACTTATGTGGGATTGAAATCGCTTGCCGGAGAAGTTATCACCCAATGCATTATGCTTGTCATCGGACTGGCATTCACACTGACTTCGGGACTGTGGATCAAGAACGTTTATCAACGTTTCATGAAACTCCGCTACCTGAATATGGAAGGCTTCAGGGATTCCCGCCAGTAATCGGCGAGAATTCCTCCCTCTTTTTTATTTAACTTACCATTATCATCTAACTAAACGCTAATTATCGTGATAACGATTAATCAACTTCAAAAGAAATTCGGCGATAAAGTAGCCGTAGATATTGAACAATACATCATCCGGTCGGGCGAAATGCTCGGACTGGTAGGAAACAACGGTGCAGGAAAAACTACTCTGTTCCGCCTGATACTAGACTTATTGCAGGCAGATCGCGGCAACGTGGCCATTAACGACATAGATGTCAGTAAGAGTGAAGACTGGAAACAGTTTACCGGAGCCTTCATCGACGACGGATTCCTGATAGATTATCTTACTCCCGAGGAGTATTTCTATTTTATCGGGAAAATGTATGGCTTGAAAAAGGAAGAAGTGGACGAACGTCTGGTTCCCTTCGAACGTTTCCTTAACGGAGAGGTGCTTGGACAGAAAAAGTTTATCCGCAATTTCTCTGCAGGCAACAAACAGAAAATAGGAATCATTTCCGCCATGCTGCACTTCCCGCAACTACTGATATTGGACGAGCCTTTCAACTTTCTCGACCCCAGCTCCCAATCCATCATCAAGCACATGCTGAAAAAGTACAATGAAGAGCACAATGCTACGGTAATCATCTCGAGCCACAACTTGAATCATACCGTAGACGTATGTCCCCGAATTGCCCTGCTGGAACACGGTATCATCATCCGTGACATCGACAACGAAGACAATTCGGCGGAAAAAGAACTCGAAGCTTACTTTAACATAGAAGAATAGCCTGCCCCCCATGAAAAAGATACTTATACAATTGATAGCTTTATCAGGACTGGTATTCCTGCTCAGTTCGTGCCGGACTTCTGCTCCGCGCATGGACTACAAAGCTCTGGCACGCGCGTCCATAAAGCTTGGAGTAGACATCGACCTGCAAGACAATCACCGGCTCTACGTGGAAGCTGCCAATTGGATAGGCGTACCTTATCGGGCAGGCGGAGATTCGAAACGAGGAACCGATTGCTCGGGACTTGCCCACCAATTGTACAAGAAAGTATATCGTACCCGCATCTCCCGCAACACGGAAGACTTGAAAAAAGAGAGCCGCAAAGTAGCTAAACGCAACTTGCGCGAAGGCGACCTGGTCTTCTTTACCAGTAATCGTTCCCGACGAAAAGTGGCACATGTAGGCATCTATCTAAAAAATGGAAAGTTTGTCCACGCCAGCACCAGCAATGGGGTTATCGTGAGCAACCTGAACGAAAGATACTACACTCAACACTGGATATCCGGCGGAAGAATACGTTAACTACTTACTCCACAAACATCGACTATTATGAAAAAGATTTTAGCATTTTTTCTCTTACTGGCTTTTGCATTCTCAGCAAACGCACAACTTTTATGGAAGATATCCGGCAACGGACTTGCCCAACCTTCCTATATTATGGGTACTCATCACCTGGCTCCCCTACACATTAAAGACAGTATTGCAGGAATGCTGAAAGCCATGGACGAGACACAACAGGTATATGGCGAATTAAAAATGACGGATGTCCAATCACCTGCAGTCATGCAACTCATGCAAAAAATGATTATGATTGAAAGTGACACCACGCTGCAATCGCTTTTGACCCCGCAAGAATATGAACTGGCCAACAAATACAGCAAAGAGAACTTGAAGATGGACCTTGCCATGGTTCCTAAAATTAAACCGGCTTTTCTGATTAACAACATGACCGTCATACTTTACATGAAGAAAGTACAAAACTATAACCCACAAGAACAACTGGATTCTTATTTCCAAATTCAAGCCGCACAACAAGGGAAAGCAGTGGCAGGACTTGAAACACCAGAGTTCCAATTTGACTTGCTCTACAACAAGACTTCCTTAAAACGCCAAGCGCAACAGCTAATGTGTCTGTTCAATAATATAGATACGGCAATCAGACAACTCAAAGACCTCACCGTAGCATATATGCATCAGGATTTAGAAGCAATGATGAAGATTAGTGATGAACGGTTCAATAATAACTGCGACCCCCTTCCCCAAGAGATTGAAATTCTGATATACAACCGTAACAAAAGCTGGGCAAGCATGCTCCCCTCCATTATGAAAGACAAACCGACCTTTGTAGCAGTAGGAGCTCTCCACCTGCCAGGAGAAAAAGGTTTATTGAATCTGTTAAAGAAGCAAGGTTATACTGTGGAACCTGTAAAATAAAAAAGGATTTAGTATCTTTGCCGAAAACTTTATTCCATGAACTATAAAACCTATTTATTCGATTTTGACTATACATTGGCAGATTCGTCACGCGGCATCGTCACTTGTTTTCGAGCAGTACTCAACCGCCATCACTATACAAATGTTACTGACGAAGCCATCAAGCGTACTATCGGCAAGACCTTGGAAGAGTCTTTCAGCATATTGACCGGCATCACAGCCCCGGAGCAACTGGCGGCTTTCCGGGAAGAATACAG
>JAUUNK010000137.1 GCA_030844565.1 Bacteroides ovatus | reverse complement strand
GAAGGTTCCGGCATGTGGCAGAAGACAAGGTGACAATGGACTTTGCCTTCTTTGCTATAGCTTTTAATATCAAAAAGATGTCTGCAAAACTGAGAAAAGCAGGAAAGGAGCTTATTACAGCCCATAAATCGATGTTTATTGGCCTGTTTATAACCCGGTACAATTGGAAGATAGCAACTTCTTACCAAATGAATGAGAAAAAAGCAGCATAGGCAAAAGAAAATATGGTAGGACTGTAAACCATAAAAAAAGGTTGTGCCAGCGTTTTGACACAACCTCTTTTATATTAAAAAGTTGGATAATAAATATTTATTCAGAAGCCAGGTCGCCCGTTAATGAAGTAAAACCACTAGCTCCATCAATAATTCTTTCAGCATCCGCTTTTTTAATACCGTCAGAGATAGCTTTGCCCGCATCATACGCTGTTTTTGCTGCTCCAACTGCTGCTGTTGTAGCTATGACCCCTGTAGCTATCTGGGCTGTTGTATAGTGAGTTACAACATATGCACCTGTCTTTACCACCGCAGCTTTCACTGCTCCTGCTTTCAAAAGGACTGCTGCTCCTTTTAGACATAAAAATCCTAGTCCTATTAGTGACATACTCTCTAAGTTTTAAAATAAAACAATTAGTTTGCTGTTTTCTAGATATTTATTATGTTGCAAAGATATGTATCTGCTATCAATTATCAAATAAATACATCAATATTCATTATTTTTGAAAGTACTTCAACGTATTTGCATATATTTACCAAATCCAAATCTTATAAATTGTAATCAATTGCCTTTATGAATAATTTATCATTTAGATAAATGGCTGATTTTTAATATTATATCTATGCTGTTTTTTTAAATAAGTACTTCAGAATTTTATTTTTTTCCAAAGAAATGATTTTTCTAAAAGAACTTTTTCTCTTTTTTCTTCTATATATATACGAGTATGACTAAGCGGTATGTTGCGATAATCATATAATACCGAATATTTATCTTTAGACTGATTGGATATTAAAAATTCATCTAAATTACGAATATTCGGGATTTTACGAATGGCTTTCCGAATTAAAGAAATCTTCGAATTCAAAGCTTTGGAATTTGAAAAACTATCTTGTATTGTCAATTCTCCATTTCTGTTTATAAAACGATCAATAATATTCATGTTTTCTTGTAATAAGTAAACTTGCGCCTGTTCTTCTGGTGAAAGTTTGTTACATTTTTTCTTATCCCCTAAACAGACAAACCAATGAGTTCGAATACCAATTTCCCCATATACCAAAAAAAGTAAATATAAAATTCTTTCTAATGGAGTTAAGTTCAGTTCAACTTCTATGTTGTCATCGTTATGATCTTGTAAATAAAATTTTCTATTCCCATTTTCGTTTTTTTTGATGACAAGATTCCACTCGGATTTCGTTTCATCACTTAATATTTCAAACAAAATGCGATGATATCCTCGAAAAGATATATTATTTTGATCTTCTTTTTGAAAATATGAAACTAATACATTCTTTAGTAAGGTATCTAAATAGTCAATAGAAGCATTAATACATATAAAATCCGCTTTACGTACCCGTTGTCCAAATAGATTGACTATATAACTATTTTGTACTTTCATCAGCAGATAGCTATCAAATCGAATTTCTTCTTTAACATCTCCAAATCGTTTAATTATTTCCTTCTCAAATCTTGATGAGGTAATTATATAATCTATTTGTCCCAATACAGATTCAACTGTGTTTTTTGTGTTTAAGGAAAAATATGGCATTAAGTATTTTATTATATTAGCCATAAATGCTTTATTGCTTTTTGCTTTTTGAAGAATATCGGGTACATAAAAAAAATCAATATTTAAAGAATGGAAAATGGTTTGTATAAAGTCCAAATTTTCATTTATATAGGAATTTACTCTCGGGTTATATTGTTTTTCTAAATAAATAATTTGTTTACCATAAAAATCTATTTGTTCTGAATCAACCGTTAATAACTGTACTTTGTCTTTTGTCTCATCTGATAGTGCCATTTTAATAGCAAACAATAGATAACTTTCTTTGGGATCTATTCTATTATCTGCTTTCACTAGCTGTGTTAACTTATTTACAGTTTCATCTCTCATCTTTTTACTTTGTTTTTGCAATATACATACCGCTTCTTGAAAAGAAAACTTGTTCAGTTCATTAAAATCGTTGTCTGATAGTTTATAATCTTCTCTCAATTGCTTAATAAAATTAATTTCATTAACATGAATGGAGCGATCAACTTTGATAATATCAATAGCTAATTTCATGATAGCTTTATATGCACTTTTCATAATATATATATATTTAAATATCCTTTTCAACTTAAGCAGCTTACATGTAGATGTAAGTTGATACTAAATGTTAGGCAAGTTAACAAATTTATTAAATACATGCAATTATTTTGCTTTAATTTTGTTTGTAATTATGCACTACATTGTTTTTCTAGCTTTTATGATGAGCTATTATTGATGTTTTACACTTATAAGTCGATATTATATCGGTATTTTTTTATAGGAATATCAATTTGATTGGAATATTAGATGAAATGTGCGTTGTAAGGACATATCCTTTATTCATTTTACGCGATTTTCCTGCTAGGTATTGATATTGGGGGTTAAATTAATATATGAATTCAATATAAATTTTCATTTCTGTAAGGACTTCCGATGACATCTTGTGATATCTGGTGAAGCATTTGTATTACAGCTATTTATCCTATATATGTTTGCAGTCGAATTCAATTTTATGTCTCACCTTAAACGATTCGACAATGAGAAAAAGAATCCTTTTTTCAGTGATGTGTGCGTTTGTTACAGCGAGTGTGTTTGCGCAAGGTCAGGGCCTTGCCGGTATTAATGAAGCCACGAGTATGATGACCAGTTATTTTGATCCGGCAACCAAACTGTGTTACGCTATCGGTGCGGTATTGGGGCTAGTAGGCGGTATCAAGACCTACGGCAAGTTCAGCAGTGGCGATCCGGATACCTCTAAAACGGCTGCCAGTTGGTTCTTTGCCTGTATCTTCCTGATTGTTGCAGCTACTATCTTACGTTCCTTCTTCCTCTAAGGTTATGAAGTACCAAATTAATAAAGGTGCGGGAAATCCAATAGAGTTTAAAGGCTTGAAGTCGCAGTACCTGTTCATCTTTGCCGGCGGCCTGGTGGCGGTACTTCTTGCCGTGGTCATCTTGTACGTGGCGGGTGTAGGCCAATGGGTATGTATTCCTTTCGGAGTCATTTCCGGCAGCCTGCTTGTCTGGCTGACTTTCCGGCTCAACGCCCGGTACGGTGAACACGGACTGATGAAACTGCTGGCAGAGAAACGCCATCCGCGCTACCTGATTAACCGCAAGAGAATCTTTCGATTATTGACCAAAAGAAAAAAGAAATGAGAAATGTACTGAAAGCGGAAACACTGGAACAGAAATTCCCCCTGCTCTCGGTGGAGAATGGATGTATCGTAAGCAAAGACGCCGACCTGACGGTAGCTTTCGAGGTGGAACTCCCCGAACTCTATACCGTGACGGGCGCCGAATATGAGACCATCCATTCGTCATGGATAAAGGCTGTCAAGGTGTTGCCCAATTATTCCATTGTCTGCAAGCAGGATTGGTTCATAAAGGAAACCTACCGTCCGGACTTCAAGGATGAGGAACAGAGTTTTCTTTCGAAAAGCTATGAACGCCATTTCAATGAACGTCCATACCTGAACCACAAATGCTATTTATACCTGACGAAAACAATTCGTGATCGCAGCCGCCAAAAGAGTGACTTTAATACGCTCTGCCGTGGCTTTCTCCTTCCGAAAGAAATAACCGACAAGGATATGGTAAGCAAATTTCTGGAAGCAGTGGAACAATTTGAACGTATTATGAACGATTCGGGTCTTGTCAAGCTCCGCCGGTTGGAAGCGGATGAAATTACGGGTACAAAAGAACACCCCGGACTGGTGGAGAAATACTTTTCCCTCTCGATGGAAGATGGAAATACTGTGCTTGAGGACATCTGCCTTGATCCCGGCAGGATGCGTATCGGCGACAAGCGGCTTTGCCTGCATACCCTTTCGGATGTGGAGGACCTGCCCGGCAAAGTATCCACTGACATGCGGTATGAGCGTATGTCCACCGATCGGAGCGATTGCCGCCTTTCATTTGCCGCCCCTGTGGGCTTACTGCTTTCCTGTAACCATATTTATTCGCAGTATGTGTTTGTCGATGATGCGCAGGAGATTCTCCAGACGATGGAGAAGGCTTCCCGCAACATGCTCTCGCTTTCCAGGTACAGCCGGAGCAATGCCGTGAATCAGGAATGGACGGAAATGTATCTGAATGAAGCGCATACTAAAGGCGTGTTGCCCGTGCGTTGCCACTGCAATGTGCTGGCATGGGCAGAGGATGAAGAGGAACTTCGCCGCGTAAAGAACGATACAGGCAGCCAGCTCGCCATGATGGAATGTGCCCCGCGTCATAACACAGTCGATACTCCGGTGCTTTATTGGGCAGGTATTCCTGGCAATGCGGCCGATTTTCCGGCTGAAGAATCCTTCCATACGTTCTTGGAACAGGCCGTCTGCCTGTTTACTGCGGAAACCAATTACCGTAGTTCGCCCAGTCCGTTTGGCATCCGCGTGGCAGACCGGCAGAATGGTATCCCCATCCATCTGGACATCAGCGACCTGCCGATGAAACGCGGTATCATCACTAACCGCAACAAATTTATTCTGGGACCGTCCGGTAGCGGGAAGAGTTTCTTTACCAACCATTTGGTCCGACAATATTATGAACAGGGCGCGCATATCCTTTTGGTGGATACAGGTAACAGTTATCAAGGTCTGTGCAGCATGATTCATGAGCGAACGCATGGAGAAGACGGGATTTACATTACTTATGAGGAAGAGCATCCGATAGCCTTCAACCCTTTCTATACCGATGACAAGCTGTTCGATGTGGAAAAACGTGAAAGTATCAAGACCTTGATTCTTACCCTTTGGAAACGGGAGGACGAAACACCGAAACGTTCGGAAGAAGTGGCGCTTTCAGGCGCGGTAAATGCCTATATCAGAGAGATTACCGAAGGTAGGACGGTTAAACCCGATTTCAACGGTTTCTACGAATTCGTACGTGACGATTATCGCCGGATGATAGAGGAAAAGAAAGTACGGGAGAAGGATTTCGACATCGACGGTTTCTTGAACGTGCTGGAACCATTCTACAAAGGCGGCGACTACGATTTCCTGTTGAATTCCGACAAGGAACTGGACCTGGCAAGCAAGCGGTTTATCGTATTCGAATTGGATAACATCTCTTCCAATAAGGTGCTGCTTCCCGTGGTCACGCTGATTATTATGGAAACCTTTATTTCCAAAATGAGAAAGCTCAAAGGCATTCGCAAAATGATATTGATTGAGGAATGTTGGAAAGCCCTGATGTCCGCCAATATGAGTGAATACATCAAATATCTTTTTAAGACGGTCCGGAAGTATTTCGGTGAAGCCGTAGTCGTTACGCAGGAGGTAGACGACATTATTTCTTCGGATATTGTCAAAGAGGCCATTATCAACAATTCGGATTGCAAGATATTGCTTGACCAGCGTAAATACCTGAACAAATTCGAGCATATCCAGAGACTTCTGGGATTGACGGAAAAAGAAAAAGAACAAATCCTTTCTATCAATCAGGCGAATCATTCGGGACGTTTCTACCGGGAAGTATGGATCGGGTTGGGCGGAACCCATTCGGCAGTGTATGCTACGGAAGTAAGCGAGGAAGAGTATTATACGTTTACAACGGAAGAATCCGAAAAGTTGGAAGTCAGGCAATTGGCAGAGGAACTGGGCGGAAATTTAGAACTGGCTATCCGTCGTTTGGCGGAAAAGAAAAGAGAAGAACAAAAACAAGTATTAACCTCAAAATCAAAGAAGTTATGAGAAACATGCAACTTGTGAAATTAGCAACCTGTCTGATTGGCTTGGCTTCACTGGCATTGCAAAGCTGTTCGGACAAGAAGATGACGGATTGCAACCTGCTTTGCGGTTCTTGGGTCAGCGTGGAAGGCAAACCGGACGTGCTGGTCTACAAGGAGGGCGAAGCTTATAAGGTAACGGTTTTCTCCCGTAGCGGGAAAACACGGCGTCTGAAACCTCAGACTTATTTATTGGTGGAAGAGAACGGTAACCTTTTTATCAATACCGGATATCGCATTGACGTGTCCTACAATGAGGCTACCGATGTGCTTACATTTTCACCGCATGGGGATTATGTACGTAAGGACAACAAACATTAAAAACTGGAAATATGAGAAAAAAGATAATTTTTCTAGGCTTTCTCCTTGTTTTGACACTCACACAGGCAAACGCCCAGTGGGTAGTTACAGACCCCGGAAATTTGGCGCAGAGCATTATCAATATGTCCAACAACATTGCGCATACCTCTAAGACAGCGGTAAATACAGCCGAGAGTTTTGCCGAGACGGTGAAGATCTACGAACAGGCAAAGCGCTATTATGATGCGCTCAAGTCGGTGAACAACTTGGTGAAGGATGCCCGCAAGGTGCGTGAAATCATCCTGATGGTAGGCGACGTGTCTGAAATCTATGTTACCAATTTTGGCAAGATGATGAAGGATGAAAATTTTTCTCCTAAGGAACTGGATGCCATTGCTTTTGGCTATACGAAGTTGTTGGAGGAAAGTAACGGAGTATTGCAGGATTTGAAACAAGTCATCAACGTGAGCACGCTCTCGATGACGGACAAGGACCGCATGGACATAGTAGATGAATGTTACCGTGAAATGCGCCGTTACCGGAATCTGGTCAGTTATTATACGAATAAGAATATTGCCGTAAGCTATCTGCGCGCCAAAAAGAAGAACGACTTGGACCGGATAATGGGATTGTATGGAAATGAAAACGCTAAATACTGGTAACCTATGATGCTGTTGTCAATAGATTTTGCGAACCTCCATACAATATTGGAAACCCTGTATGAGCAGATGATGCCATTATGTGAAGATATGCTGGATGTGAGTAAAGGCATTGCCGGGTTGGGCGCCCTGTTTTACGTCGCTGTCCGTGTCTGGCAGTCACTGGCAAGGGCGGAACCGGTAGACGTCTATCCGCTATTGCGCCCCTTTGCTTTGGGCATCTGCATCCTGCTATTTCCGACCTTGGTCCTGGGAACCATGAACAGCATTCTTGGTCCCATTGTACAGGGTACGCACAAAATGCTTGAAGGGCAGACACTCGACATACAACAATACCGTGAGCAAAAAGACAAGCTGGAGAAAGAGGCTATGATGCGCAATCCAGAAACCGCCTATCTCGTCAGTGACGAGGAGTTTGACAGACAATTGGACGAACTCGGCTGGTCACTTCTCGACGGTGCCGAACGGGTGAAAATGTATGCGGAAGTGGGCATGTACAAGTTGGAAAAGAGCATCCGGGACGCTTTTCGTAGCCTGCTGGAACTGCTTTTCGCAGCTGCTTCCCTTTTGATAGATACGGTAAGGACCTTTTTTCTGATAGTCCTTTCTGTATTAGGACCGATAGCCTTCGCCATCTCGGTATGGGACGGTTTCCAATCCACACTGAGCCAATGGTTCACCAGATACATATCCGTCTATATGTGGCTTCCGGTCAGCGACCTGTTCAGTTCCATGCTTGCCAAAATACAGGTACTGATGCTCCAAAAGGACATTGTGGAATTGCAGAACAACGCCGATTATTCGTTGGACAGTTCCAACAGCGTATACATTATTTTTATGCTTATAGGCATCATCGGGTACTTTACTGTGCCTACAGTCGCCGGTTGGATCGTGCAGGCCGGAGGAGCCGGGAATTATTCCCGCAACCTGAACCGCACGGCTACGAAAGCCGGAGGTTTCGCTGCTGGTGTTGCCGGTTCGGTATTGGGCAATATCGGAGGACGAATACGTGGAAAATAAACATTCAAAAACAATTCATTTATGGAATTCAAGTCATTAACCAATATCGAAAGCAGTTTCAAGCGCATCCGCCTGATGTTGGTAACCTTTGTCTGTTGCTGTACGCTAGTCACCGGCTATGCGTTATGGAACTCCTACAGCTTTGCAGAAAAGCAGCGGCAAAAGATCTATGTACTGGACGGGGGCAAGAGCCTGATGCTTGCCCTTTCCCAAGACCTCTCACAAAACCGCCCGGCGGAAGCGAGGGAACATGTAAGGAGGTTTCATGAACTTTTTTTCAGTCTCTCTCCTCAGAAAGATGCCATCGAGCACAATATTAACCGTGCCCTCCAACTGGCCGACAAGAGCGCTTACCACTATTATGTGGATTTTGCCGAGAAAGGGTATTACAACCGTTTGATTTCGGGCAACATCAACCAGGTGGTACAGGTGGATAGTGTGGTCTGTGATTTTACCAGCTATCCCTACAAGGCGAAGACATATGCCCGGCAGATGATTATCCGTGAAAGCAATGTGACGGAGCGGAGTCTCTTAGCCACCTGCCAGTTACAGAACGCGGGACGCTCCGACGACAATCCCAACGGGTTTATCATCGAGCATTTTAGGATTTTGGAAAACAAGGATTTAAGAAGCATTGAACGAGGAAAAGAAGAAAGAATCATTGGAAACGGGCGGACAGCCGCCTTCAGTGGTACTGCCGGAAACTGACAAAGAAACAACGGGTAGTATTCATTGCCACGGCGTTTGTCCTCTTCCTGACAAGCTGCCTCTATGTGATTACCGCCTCACTTTGTGACTTTGGTACATCGGGTGGAGGCTTGGAGATAGAACACATCCGTCCGCTGGATATGAGATTAAAGAAAGACACCATTATTCACTTTAAGGATTATTACGATTATGGACATCCATAAAATCAAGACACGGTTAGGCTTGTGGCTTGATAAAGCCCTGACACCGGAAGAGAAGCGTAAACGCGCTAAATGTGTAATCTATCCGGTCATGTGCCTGTTCTTTTTGGGCTGTATATGGTTGATTTATTCTCCTTCTGAGAAGGACAGGGCGGAAGAAGCGAAAGGCAAAGGATTCAATACGGAAATCCCTTCTCCTGGGGAGCAACAGATAGAGGGAAACAAGATGAACGCCTACGAACGGGAGGAGCTGGCGAAAAAAGAAAGACAGCGCAGGGGAACATTTCAAGAAATGGCTTCGCTGTTTAACGCTGCGGAGAAAGATACAATACATCTGCCCGAAAGGATGGCGGAGTTGCCGGTACAGCCGGAAAACGAATCGCTCTCCGGTTCTTCCAGTCCGGCTCGTTCTTCCGCCAATGCCTACCGCAACATGAACCATACACTGGATAATTTCTACTCCCGCACAAACAATTCTGAAAAGGAAGAATTGCTCCGGCGCGTTGAAGAGTTGGAACGTGAACGGCAAAAACAGCCGCAGGAAAACACGATGGAGGAAAAGCTGGCTTTGATGGAAAAATCCTATGAATTGGCAGCCAAGTATAATGGGAAGCAGCCGGCTGCGATTTCCCCCGTAAAAGAAGAACGGAAACGTACGGCGGTAAAACCGGTAAAGCAGATGCAACAGCAGGTCGTTTCCTCCTTAGCGCAACCCATGAGCGACGAGGAATTCATCTCCGGATTCACGGGTGAAAGAAACCGGGGATTCAATACCCCGGTGAGAAAAACGCTTGTTTCCGACAGGAACACCATTCCGGCTTGCGTGCACGGCACACAGACCGTATCGGATGGCCAGGCACTCCGCTTGCGTCTGCTGGAACCGATGGTGGTCGATGACCGCTTCATCCCCAAGGGTACGGTTTTGGTAGGCGGGACCCGCATACAGGGCGAGCGGCTGGATATTGTCATCAATGCCGTGGAGTATAAAGGCTCGGTCATTCCGGTGGAACTGGAGGTATATGACGCGGACGGGCAGCGGGGCATTCTCATCCCGAATTCGATGGAATATGATGCGGCGAGGGAGATAGCCGCGGGCATGGGAACTTCGATGAACAGCAGCATCAATATTTCTACGGATGCCGGGGCACAGATTGTTTCGGACCTTGGAAAAGGTGTGATACAGGGTGTATCTGGGTATATATCCAAGAAAATGCGGGCGGTGAAAATTACGTTAAAAGCAGGGCACAGGCTACTACTGTACTCACCGGAGCAATGAAAAGAAAATCAATTATTAACCAATCATTCAACAATCGGACATGAAGAAGATTCTGATGATGTTTTTTGCCTTTGTAATGGGCGTGGTAGCTGCCAGTGCGCAGCAGAGTAGCGGAGATTATTTTGAAGGTCTGAGCCGTAAAATTGGTTTCAGCCAAATGATTCCTCCGCATGGGTTGGAAATCACTTATGATAAGACGGTACATATTATCTTTCCGTCCCCCATCAAGTATGTGGACCTCGGCTCTACCAACCTGATTGCCGGGAAAGCGGATGCTGCGGAAAATGTTATCCGCGTGAAAGCGGCTAAAAAGCATTTCCATGAGGAAACAAATATGAGCGTCATTACGGAAGATGGAAACTTTTACACCTTCAATGTCAAGTATGCAGACGAACCATTACTATTGAATGTGGAAATGTGCGACTTTATTCATGACGGGGAAACGGTCAACCGACCGAATAACGCAATGGAAATCTACTTGCAAGAATTAGGTAACGAGTCCCCGCGCTTGGTACATTTGATTATGAAATCGGTACATAAGCAGGACAAGCGACGCGTCAAACACATCGGCTGCAAACGTTTCGGGATACAGTTCCTGCTCAAAGGGCTTTATGCACACAATGACCTGCTATATTTCCATACGCAGGTAAGGAATGAAACGAACGTGCCCTTTGATGTGGATTTTGTGACTTATAAGATCGTTGACAAAAAAATCATGAAACGCACCGCGATGCAGGAGCAAGTGATTTATCCGCTGCGTGCCTATAATTATGTGACGCGCATAAACGGAAAAGATTCCGAATGCACGGTATTCGCTTTGCCCAAGTTTACGATACCCGAAGACAAGAAATTAGTGGTGGAAATGTATGAAAAGCAGGGTGGCCGCCACCAGACCTTTGAGGTGGATAACGAGGACCTTGTGCGTGCCGAAACCATTAATGAGTTGAAAGTAAGATGAAAGCATCCGGAAAAACATTGTTACTATTTGTTGCCATGCTTGCCCTTTTTATGGGGCAGGCAATGGCTCAACGCAACTTGCCTGGCATGAAAAGCCTACAGTTTACGGCAGAGATGGCGGATGGTTTTTACAGCAAAGCGAACCGCAATGATGCGGGATTTGTCTTCGGACTTGCCCTTTCTTCCTACGTCAAAGGAGGAAATAAATGGGTATTTGGCGCTGAAATTCTACAACGCTACTCTCCCTACCGCAGCACGCGCATCCCTTTGGGACAGTACACGGTGGAAACCGGTTATTACTATAACTTCTTTTCCGGTCCGCGGAAAAATATTTTCCTCAATTTCGGCGTGTCCGGGATAATGGGCTATGAAAGTGTGAACGGTGGAAAAAAACTACTTTCCGATGGCGGTGCCTTACACAAATATGAATCGTTCATTTATGGCGGCGCGATGACACTGGAAGCGGAAACTTATCTTTCAGACAAAGTAGCTGTGGTGTTGCGCTTGCGCGAACGCATCCTTTGGGGGAGCGCCGCAAATCATTTCCATACCCAGTACGGTCTGGGGCTGAAATATATTCTATAACGACTAAATCCATACGAAAATGAGAGAGATACCCTATTTTTTAATGATTGCTTGCTGCATGACAATCATCTTTTTTTGTCTTACTTCTTGTAGTGGTGACTTGGATGTCCAGCAAGAATATCCCTTTACGGTAGAGTCGATGCCGGTAGCGGACAAGGTTAAAAATGGTGAGACGGTGGAAATCCGTTTGGAAATCAAAGAGGAAGGCACTTTTACCGGGACGCTCTATACGCTGCGTTATTTTCAGCCAGACGGTTCCGGCCTGTTGAAAACAGAAGATGGGACAGTACTAAAGCCGAATGACCGTTACTTGATAAGTGAAAAGAAGTTCCGCCTGTATTACACTTCTAAAAGTGCGGATGAGGCACAGACTATCGACTTGTACTTTGAGAATAATTGGGGTGGACTTTCCTCCCTCAGCTTCTCATTCAACAGTAAAGATAAGGAGGAAAATGTAACAAAGGAAAGCAGATGTCTACTAGGATAGGAAAAATGTTTCTCAACAGCAATGACGAGAAATATACTCCCGGATACGGAGTATTACCCATAATAAAATACTTGCCTGAAGGGAAGGTTATCTGGTGTCCTTTCGATACTCAGCACAGCGAATTTGTAATTCATTTACAGGAAGCCGGCTTCCAAGTACAGTATTCACATCTTATGAACGGACAAGATTTTTTTACTTATGAACCAGATTACTGGGATATCATAGTATCCAATCCTCCTTTTAGTGAGAAGGTCCGGGTCTTTGAACGCTGTCTGCAATTCGGCAAGCCGTTCGCACTGCTGATGTCCAATTTCTGGCTGAACAGTTCCGGGCCATGCAGACTGTTCAAGAACCGGGAACTTCAATTATTGTTGTTTGATAAACGTATTCAGTATAATCAGAATGGAAATATCCCATTCGGCAGTAGTTATTATTGCTACAAGTTGTTACCCGGACAGATTGTGTTTGAGGAGTTGGAAACGAGCCAGGATAATCCCAGCCGGATGCATTTGGATATGTCTGTTTTCATTAAGTTCGGTTCGTTAAACTTGAAATTTGATACTGGTCTATGAAAAATGCATTGATTTTTGCTGTATTTTCTTTGTTCAGCTTCTTTATCCGGGCAGGAAATCCTGTTCAGATAGCCCAAAATCCGTTGTTTGAAAAAGCGGTTGCTTGTATCAAAGTATTCGAGGGATGGCATACGGGTCCGGATTATATCGGTTACGGGCATAAATTATTGCCCGGAGAGAAACTTACCGTCCATCTTACAGAAATACAGGCTGACTCTCTGCTGAGGGCTGATTTACTAAAAAGATATACCACTTTTGGCAGGTTCGGAAAAGATGCCTTGTTGCTTTCTGTGTTGAGTTATAATGTGGGTGAATATCGTCTGCTTGGTTATGGCAAGATTCCGAAAAGTAATCTGATTCGGAAACTGGAGAAAGGAGACCGGGATATTTATAAGGAGTATGT
>JAUUNK010000136.1 GCA_030844565.1 Bacteroides ovatus | reverse complement strand
ATACCGGATTTGATAACTTGTTGTATGCTGACAGCACTTTCAACATTACAAAAGAAATTGTAGACGGGCTGAATGCAAGATATACTCCGTCTTCTAAGAAATAAAATAAGTATTAATTTACACTAATAAAATGTTCAAAAGGGAGGGCAGCTACTGGGAAGTAGTTGCCCTTCTACTTTTTATTAAAAGGCGGTTCCTCAGCTATTAATAGCTGATTTGTCAGGTGTTAATAGCTATCGTGATGGATATTAATGGCCAATAAATCAACTGTTAACACCTGACAAGCTGTTTATTAATGAGCATTGCATGAAATGTGAATAGCCTGCGTAGAGGACTAGGCTATCCTATTCTTTCTTTTCTTCTTGCGGGATGCGGAAAGCCGTATACAATTCCAGTACGGCGGCAATAGTCAGGCAGGCAATCCATTCGTTGCCGCTTGTGGTCAGCATAAAAGCTCCGGTCAGGATGAGAGCGAGTGCTCCGAAAATCTGTTGAATCCTGAGCCGTTTCAGCGTTTTGCTCTTTCCTTTCACGGGAGTGTTCACTTGTGCCAATGCTACAAAGCCGGCGCCAATCGTATATACATAAGGAGCGTAGACCCATCCGGTGATGTAAACAGCCGCTCCTACCAAGGCCATCACGGCGCCCACACCAAAGAGGGCTTGTATAAATTGCTTCATTCTGTTAATCTTCAAATACGTAAATATCTTCGTTCGGTTTCTTCATGAAATACTTTTCCCGGGCAATCTGCTCGATGGCTTCGGGATTGGTGCTCAATTCATTTAAGCGCCGGGTATTCTCTTCATACTCAGCTCTGTATTTCTCTATTTCTGTCTGCAATTGATTGATTTCACGGGCGTAACCAATGCGGCGTATCATGCTGTTTTCGTCCAGAAAGCCGATAATCACCACAAACGCACAGATTGTAATCAGGTATTTATGTCTGCGGATGAAATTCCATATTGTTAATAATTTGCTCATGATTTCTTCTTTAATTATGCATGCAAAGATAAAACTAATAACTTAAAACTTACCACATTCATCCTAAAACTTCTAAGTACATCTCTTATCACTTATCACTTTTTTATGTACATTTGCACAAACTCAAAAACAGAGAGAATCCCGTATATGGAAAATTATATCGTATCTGCCCGTAAATATCGTCCTTCTACATTTGAATCGGTAGTGGGGCAGCGGGCGTTGACCACTACTTTAAAAAACGCTATTGCTACACAGAAACTGGCGCATGCTTATTTGTTCTGCGGTCCTCGTGGAGTGGGAAAGACGACGTGTGCCCGTATCTTTGCCAAGACCATCAATTGCATGTCTCCCACCGCGGACGGCGAAGCGTGCAACCAGTGTGAATCTTGCGTAGCTTTCAACGAACAACGTTCCTATAATATCCACGAGCTCGATGCCGCTTCCAACAATTCCGTGGACGACATCCGCCAATTAGTGGAGCAGGTGCGCATCCCGCCTCAGATTGGAAAATATAAAGTGTACATCATCGACGAGGTTCACATGCTTTCCGCTTCGGCTTTCAATGCCTTCCTGAAAACATTGGAAGAACCTCCCCGGCATGCCATTTTTATTCTGGCTACTACGGAGAAGCATAAGATTCTTCCTACCATCCTGTCGCGCTGCCAGATATATGATTTCAACCGGATGAGCGTGGAGGATACCGTGAGTCACTTGGCTTATGTAGCTTCCAAAGAAGGGATAACGTCTGAACCGGAGGCGCTCAATGTCATTGCTTTAAAGGCGGATGGCGGCATGCGTGATGCTTTGTCCATCTTCGACCAGGTAGTAAGTTTCACTGGAGGACACATCACCTATCAAGGAGTTATCGAGAACCTCAATGTGCTCGATTATGAATATTACTTCCGCCTGACGGACTATTTTCTGGAAAATAAGGTTAGCGAGTCGTTGTTACTTTTCAACGATGTGTTGAATAAAGGGTTCGATGGCGGCCATTTCATCACCGGGCTGTCTTCTCATTTCCGCGATTTACTGGTCAGTAAAGACGCTTCCACTCTGCCGTTGCTGGAGGTGGGTGCAAGCATCCGGCAACGCTATCAGCAGCAGGCGCAAAAGTGCCCTCTGCCTTTCCTCTACCAGGCGATGAAGTTGTGCAACGATTGCGATATGAACTATCGCAGCAGTAAGAACAAACGTTTGTTGGTGGAGCTCACCCTGATACAAGTGGCTCAGCTCACTGCCGAGGGCGACGATGTGAGTGGTGGGCGCAGCCCTAAACAAACTTTAAAACCCGTATTCACCCCGCAGGCTCAGACTGTAGCCGCGCAGCCTGCTCCCGCCGCACAGCCTGCGGTAGCAAATCGTCCTCAGCAGCCGGCTCCTGTTGCTGCTCCGCAAACTCCCTTGCAGCAACCGCCAGTGTCGCCCGCAACTATGGGTGGAGCTAACGTGACTCCGCCTGCCCATGTTTCTTCTCTGGCACAGTCGAGGGAAGAAAAGAAAATACCTGTGATGAAGAAGTCCAGCATTGGCGTTTCTATCAAGCATCCGCCCCGGGAACAGCAACAACAGGAAAATGCTATGAACCAGTCGGCGCAGCTTGTGGAGGAAGATTATATCTTCAATGAAAAAGACCTGAATTTCTATTGGCAGGAGTATGCCGGTCGCCTTCCTTTGGAACAGAAGGCCCTCGCTATGCGTATGCAGAATATCCGGGTCAGGTTGCTCAAGGATGCGGTGTTTGAAGTGGTGGTAGACAACGAAATTGTTGCTAAAGAATTTACCGCATTGATTCCCACCCTTCAAAACTATATGCGCACCCGGCTCAAGAATAGCAAGGTAAGAATGACCGTGCGGGTGAGTGCCCCCACGGAGAACGTGCGTGCCTTTAGCCGTGTGGAGAAATTCCAGATGATGGCAAAAAAGAATAGCGCCCTCCTTCAGTTGAAAGATGAATTCGGGCTAGAACTTTATTAGTGTGTCAAGTGGAAATTGCAGCTCCATGGACAAATTAAGAAAGGTCTGTTTCCTGACGGCTACAGACCTTTCTTTTTTGATTTTCTCTTGTTGGATTTAATCGTGACCCTGTGTCTTAACCACTTTGTTATATAAACCCATGATTAAGAAAGGAGCAGCCCATTGACCGACAAACAAAGCGGTATTTTTCTGCCGAAAGAGTTTCAAAGTCAGAGATGCAGCCATTGAAGCCAATGCAACAGTTAAATACACGCCTGACGGTATCTTGGAAGTTTGACTTTCGATAACGGTAGTCATCTTCCCTTCATTTGGAGTATTTGATTTCATAATTTCTAAGTTATTAGTTTGAATATACATATTACTGCGATAGAACATATCTTCTCTTTCATTAGTTCTCTATCCAAGGAGCATACCAACACTATTTATACCTTCTCTAACCTTTTTATAACTTGTAGCTTTTGTCTTGGAAGTGGGCCCTTTGGGGTATAGGGGAAGAAACATATCCTTTTTCAGAATCGAAAAAAACAACCCAATGTTTTCCATAATCAACAGCATGATTGTTTTCGATCATCCCATTGATTGATTGCAATCAACAGCATGTTTGGTAATCAATCAATGGGGTGTTTGCATCCAAGAGCCTAATATATACTGAACCCTTTGGGCTTAATTACTATTCCTATCCGCAGCATACTTTTAAATCTTTTGTAATCCAGCAGATTCTCGCCGAAGCCATTGTAGTATTGTAAAAAGAAGTATTGGTTCTCGTTGTTGTTGAATTTATAGCTGATTTCCGCTGTAGTATTAAAGCTAAACTTAGATTTGCGTTTCATCAGGATGAGTGTGCAAATCAGGCGGTCGTTATTGGCACGATAGGTCACGGCAGTTTGGAGTATGCCATAGTACTTGAGCAAGTCTTTGTTGCTGCTTGCTACGAAAGGAATCCAGGTTGTTAATTGTGCTTCCCAGTTCTTGTTGAACACCAGTGCTCCGGCAAAGGTAATCCGGTTCCAACTACGGGATTGTATGCTGTCCCTTCCGTTCGATTCATGCTCGAACATGATATAACCTTTTCCTATATACTTGTTGCGCCTTACGATGAGATGTCCTAGTCCGATGCCGGGATTATAATTCAAATCGCGCATAGGAAACGATTTCTGGAAAACATTCCAGAAAGCTTTCTGTGTGTATTGCAGAAACAAATAAGTATCGAAAGGAAGTTGGCTTTTAGTGAGTCGCTGCGCTATGCTAATCTGGAATTTCACGTCAGAATTTCGCGAGTTAGGTTTGTGCCCGATGGTGGTTCCACCTATAAAGTAATTGTCCCGGAATAAGGTGAAGTAAGGTCTTTTGTCCAGAACGGCGCGTACACTGTCGGCATTGTAGACCACATGGGCATCGTTCAACAATTGCGCCGCTGAGGGCAGACAGCCGGCAAGGCAGAGAAACAAGATGATTGTCTTTTTGTTCATAAACATAGAATAGGTTGATATTTACAAAAATATTTATTTATTATAAAACGTAAATGCCGTCTATTTGTTTTTAGGGACGAGGTTGCTTTTGGGGAGGCGAAGAAAAGCCGTGTTCCATTTAAAACCGATTAAAAGAGAAATTTTAAGGGATTCTGCTTTCTGTCGTGCTCTCAAATTCATACCTTTGTAATCATAAACCAAAATCGTCAGGCCATGAAGTATAAATTATTAGTTCTGGATGTAGATGGAACATTACTGAATGATGCGAAAGAAATTAGTAAACGTACGCTGGCTGCCTTGCTCAAAGTGCAGCAAATGGGAATACGTGTGGTATTAGCATCGGGAAGGCCTACCTACGGGCTGATGCCGCTAGCGAAGGCACTCGAATTGGGAAACTATGGAGGTTTTATCCTTTCTTATAACGGGGGGCAGATTATCAATGCCAAGAATGGGGAGTTGCTCTTTGAAAGACGTATAAATCCGGAGATGCTTCCTTATCTGGAAAAGAAAGCCCGAAAGAATGATTTTGCTATTTTTACTTACCACGAAGATATGATTGTAACAGACCATCCCACGAATGAACATATCCTCCAGGAAGCAGCCCTCAACAACATGAGAGTGGTGGAGGAAACGGAATTCTCGATAGGGGTGGACTTTGCCCCATGCAAGTGCATGCTGGTGAGCGACGATGAAAAAGCGTTGGTGAGACTTGAAGAACATTGGCGCCGGAGGCTCAATGGAGCGCTGGATGTGTTCCGTTCCGAACCTTACTTCCTGGAAGTGGTTCCCTGCTCTATTGATAAGGCGAATACACTGGGCGTGTTGCTCGAGAAACTCGAAATCAGCCGCGACGAAGTAGTGGCGATGGGCGACGGAGTATGCGACGTGACGATGATACAGCTTGCCGGGCTCGGCGTTGCAATGGGAAATGCCCAGGATTCCGTAAAAGCTTGTGCCGATATGGTGACGGCTTCTAACGAAGAAGACGGCGTGGCAGTAGCAGTGGAAAAGGTGATATTGGCTGATGTGCGTCCTACGGATGTGCCACTGGACCTGTTGAACGTAAGAGCCCGCCATGCACTGATGGGCAATCTGGGAATCCAATATACTTATGCTTCCGAAGACAGGGTGGAAGCCACTATGCCGGTGGACGAACGTACCCGTCAGCCTTTCGGCATTTTGCACGGAGGCGCTACACTGGCATTGGCAGAAACGGTGGCGGGGCTCGGATCGATGATTCTTTGCCAGCCCGATGAGATAGTGGTGGGGATGCAAGTCAGTGGAAACCATATATCCTCCGCACACGAAGGAGACACGGTGAGGGCAGTAGGCACTATCGTACACAAAGGACGTTCCTCGCATGTGTGGAATGTGGATGTGTTTACTTCGACCAATAAGCTGGTATCTTCTGTCAGAGTGGTGAACAGTGTACTGAAAAAGAGATGAGCTCCAAGGTACGAATGAAACTGGAAGATATTGATGCGCTGATAAAGAAGAAACAACCTTTCGCCATATTTCGTATTCCGGGAGAGGAGACTCTTCGTTTTCTGACACAGACGGAGGGAGACATTCGCTTGCTTCCTTCCATTGAATTGCTCAACGGAGAGAAAGGATTTGTCATTGCTCCCTTCAGGGTGGGCGAAGGATGCCCGCTGGTGTTGATTGAACCGGATGTCTGGGAGGAACTTCCTTTGCCTCCGGTTATTGCTGAGTCTCGCCAAGAAGGCGACCCGGCAAAGCCTGTTATAGGGGAATGCCCGGCGGAGAAGTATGTTGAATGCTTCACTGCATTCTTACAAGCATTGCAGGCGGGGGAGTTCGATAAGTTGGTGCTTTCGCGTGCGTATACGCTGGAAAAAGAAGAAAGCTTTTCTCCGGTTGCCGCCTTTTGTGCGGCATGCAGGCGATATATGTATTCGTATGTGTATTTATGTTATACGCCGTTCACAGGCATGTGGCTAGGCAGTACGCCCGAGATAATCTTGTCCGGTTCGCAAGGAGAATGGCACACGGTGGCTTTAGCGGGTACTCAGTCTTTACAAGACGGCGCCCTTCCCCAGCAATGGGATGCCAAGAACCGCGAAGAGCAGGAATATGTGGCTTCTTATATCCGTGAGCAACTGCTTTCGTTGGGCATTCATCCCATAGAAGAGGGACCTTATCCCGCTTTTGCAGGTGCGTTGGCGCATTTGAAGACAGATTTCCGCTTCTCGTTGCCCGATAATGGAAGTTTGGGCGATTTGCTTCACTTGCTACATCCCACTCCAGCTGTGTGCGGGCTCCCCAAAGAGAAAGCCTATCGGTTTATTCAGGAGAAGGAGGGATACGACAGAAGCTATTATTCCGGTTTTGTCGGTTGGCTCGACCCGGAGAAGAAAACAGACTTATATGTCAACCTGCGTTGTATGAATATCGGAGAACAGCAGTTGACGCTCTATGCCGGCGGTGGTTTGCTTGCTTCTTCCCAACTCGGGGACGAATGGCAGGAAACGGAAAAGAAATTGCAGACCATGCTGGCATTGATTTCTAATTCTTAAACTCTTATAAAAAAGAAAGGAATGTATTCGGATAAGAAAAACATACTTCAATTGGTTGCTTTGCTCGAAGCACATCAGGTCACTAAAGTAGTCTTGTGTCCCGGAAGCAGAACCGCTCCGCTTGTGCATACGTTGAAAGGACATCCTTCTTTTACCTGCTATTCGATGACGGATGAAAGGAGCGCGGGCTTTTTTGCTATCGGACTGGCTTTGAACAGTGCACAAAAGGTGGCTGTCTGCTGCACTTCGGGAAGTGCTTTGCTCAATCTGCATCCTGCTGTGGCAGAGGCTTTCTATCAAAATGTGCCCTTAGTGGTCATTTCAGCCGACCGGCCTGCTGCTTGGATTGGACAGATGGATGGACAGACTCTACCTCAGCCCGGTGTCTTCGGCACGTTGGTGAAGAAATCGGTGAATCTCCCCGAAATCCATACGGAAGAAGACGAATGGTACTGTAACCGCCTGGTCAACGAAGCGTTGTTAGAAACCAATCACCACGGCAAAGGACCGGTACATATCAATATTCCCCTCTCGGAGCCTCTTTTCCAGTTTACCGTAGATGCCCTTCCGCAGGTACGGGTGATTACCCGTTATCAAGGCTTGAATTTATACGACCAGGATTCTAACAAACTCATTGAACGGCTAAACAAACACAACAGGCGGATGATTGTCGTGGGGCAAATGAATTTAATCTATCTTTTCGAGAAGAAGTACTCCCGGCTATTATATAATCATTTTGCATGGTTGTCCGAGAATCTGGGAAATCAGACCGTGCCGGGCATTCCTATCAGGAATTTCGATGCGGCTTTGTATGCACTGCCCGAAGAGAAGTTGCCTCAAATGGTTCCCGACCTGTTGATTACGTACGGCGGGCATATCGTTTCGAAACGATTAAAGAAATTCCTTCGCCGGAATCCTCCTAAAGAGCACTGGCATGTTTCGCCGGATGGGGAAGTGGTGGATTTGTATGGTTCGCTCAGTACTATAATCGAGATGGACCCCTTTGAATTCTTGGAGAAGATAGCCTATCTGCTCGACAATCGCACGCCGCAATATCCGCGTGTCTGGGAAAACTATTGCAAGACCATTCCCGAACCGGAGTTCGGCTATTCTGAGATGGCGGCGATAGGAGCTTTGATTCGTAATCTTCCTCCGCAATCTGCACTTCATCTGGCTAATAGCTCGGCTGTGCGCTATGCTCAGCTTTACTCTGTTCCTTCCACTGTGGAGGTGTGTTGCAATCGGGGTACGAGCGGCATTGAAGGTTCGCTGTCTGTGGCTATCGGCTATTCGGTTCTGTCGGAGAAGCTGAACTTCGTGGTTATCGGCGACCTGAGTTTCTTCTATGATATGAATGCTTTGTGGAATTCGTATTTCGGTCCGAACCTGCGCATCCTCCTGTTAAATAACGGAGGCGGAGAAATATTCCATACACTGCCCGGGCTGGAGATGTCCGGCACTTCCCACAAGTTTATAACAGCAGTCCATAAGACTTCGGCTAAAGGATGGGCGGAAGAGCGTGGCTTCGCTTATTATAAGGTGGAGGATGAAGACCAATTGAAGGAAGCAATGGCAGTGTTTACACAGCCCGAAGCGGCAACACAACCGTTGTTGATGGAAGTCTTCACCAACAAGAATAAGGACGCCAGGATATTAAAAGATTATTATCATCAATTGAAACAACAATAAAGAATATTTGCTATGTCGATACAGAAGAGAGAATGGACAACTATCCGGGAATATGAAGATATTCTATTTGATTATTACAATGGTATTGGTCGCATCACTATCAACCGCGAACGTTATCGCAATGCGTTTACACCTACCACTACCGCTGAGATGAGCGATGCCTTGCGCATCTGTCGGGAAGAAGCCGACATCGATGTGGTGGTGATTACCGGTGCGGGAGATAAAGCCTTTTGTTCGGGAGGCGACCAAAATGTCAAAGGACGCGGCGGATACATTGGGAAAGACGGCGTGCCGCGCCTGAGTGTCCTCGATGTGCAGAAACAAATTCGCAGCATACCGAAGCCGGTGATTGCTGCCGTCAACGGATTTGCTATTGGAGGAGGCCATGTGTTGCATGTGGTATGCGATTTGTCCATTGCGTCGGAGAACGCCATTTTCGGTCAGACCGGTCCGCGTGTCGGCAGTTTCGATGCCGGTTTCGGTGCGTCCTATCTGGCACGGGTGGTGGGGCAGAAGAAAGCCCGTGAGATATGGTTCCTTTGCCGTAAATACAATGCACAAGAAGCTCTGGAGATGGGATTGGTCAACAAGGTGGTCCCTTTGGAACAACTCGAAGACGAGTATGTGCAGTGGGCGGAAGAGATGATGCAACTCAGTCCTTTAGCTTTACGGATGATAAAGGCGGGGCTGAATGCAGAGTTGGACGGTCAGGCAGGCATCCAGGAACTGGCAGGCGATGCTACTTTGCTTTATTACCTGACCGACGAAGCGCAGGAAGGTAAGAATGCCTTCTTGGAGAAACGCAAACCAAACTTTAAGCAGTATCCTAAGTTTCCCTGACATGCAGCAGCAGGAAAATTTGAATGACAGGAAACTAACACAATAACGATGAATTGTAAAATAGAAATAGCCCCCCGACAACTCTACTTCAAGCGTCCGGCGGGGACTTCAAGAGGTGTCTACACGGAAAGGAAGGTGTGGTATCTGCGCGTAACCTCTCCGGACTATCCCGGCCGCACAGGCATAGGCGAGTGTGCCCCCTTGCCCAAACTAAGTTGTGACGATGTCCCTGACTATGAACAGATTCTTGCTTCGGTCTGCCACCAAGTGGAAGAAGCCGGAGGAGAGTGGAACGGAGAAGAGTTGCAACAGTATCCCTCTATCCTTTTCGGGCTCGAAACTGCTTTTAAACATTTGAAAGCCGGTAGCTTTGCTTTCGAAGATACTCCCTTCTCGCGCGGAGAAAAAGGTATCCCTATCAACGGGCTTATCTGGATGGGAGACTATCAGTATATGTATGACCAAATCCGGGAAAAGATAGAAAAAGGATTCCGTTGCATCAAACTGAAAATCGGTGCTATCAACTTCGAAGATGAATTGGACCTGTTGCAATACATCCGTCGTCAGTTTTCTTGCAAAGAGATAGAATTGCGTGTGGATGCCAACGGAGCGTTCGCTCCCGAAGATGCTTTGCAAAAGCTGGTACGCCTGGCTGAGTTGGATTTACATTCCATCGAACAACCTGTGAGGGCAGGGCAGTGGGAAGTGATGGCGCATCTGGCTGAAAAGAGCCCGCTTCCTATTGCTCTCGATGAAGAACTTATCGGAAGTAACAACTTGGAGCAACAACGAAAACTCCTGGAAAGCATCCGTCCCCAATACATCGTGATAAAACCTTCGCTTCATGGCAACCGCGACGGATGGGTGTCGGAGGCTAATCGCCTGGGAATAGGGTGGTGGGCCACCTCTGCCCTCGAATCCAATATCGGCTTGAATGCCATTGCCCAATGGACAGGCACGCTTAATAATCCTTTGCCTCAGGGCTTGGGCACGGGAATGCTGTTTAAGGAGAATGTGACAGTCCCGCTCGGCATCGAGAAAGACGAGCTATGGTATTACCCGGAAAAGCGGTAAAAGATTCCGGCTTTGTTGAAGTTGTTGAAAGGAAATCTTTGAGAAATGGAGATGAAGATAGAACGGCAGTCTCTTCTCTTGAATGGAAAGAGATATACGAAGGAAAACCTGGATGAATTGAAGTCACAGATAGGGGAGGAAAGCGATTCTTCCCCCCTTTCTTCTTTATATACTTTCTTACGGCGTTGGTTCGACGGCTCTCCTTATATGACTGTCCATACATCCGGTTCCACCGGTGTGCCAAAGGAGTTGCAGGTTCGCAAGGAACAAATGATGCAAAGCGCGCGTTTGACATGCGAGTACCTCGGGTTGCGTCAGGGCGATACCGTTCTGTTATGTATGAACCTTCGCTATATCGGAGCAATGATGGTGGTGGTACGCGCTTTGGTGGCTGGGTTGAATTTAATCGTTGCCCCCCCTTCGGGGCATCCGCTTGCCGGTGTCGATATACCTCTTCGCTTTGCAGCCATGGTCCCTTTGCAAGTATGCAACACGCTTGCGGTCCCTCAGGAGAAAGAACGGCTCCGTCAAGTCGACATCCTGATTATAGGAGGCGGAGCCATCGACGACTCGTTGGAGCAGGAAATACAATCCCTTCCCGGAGCAGTTTATTCCACTTATGGCATGACGGAAACTCTTTCACACATTGCCCTCCGCCGCCTCAACGGTCCTTCGGCTTCTCCCTGCTATCATCCTTTCCCAACAGTGCTGCTCTCCTTGTCTCCGGAAAATACATTGGTAATTGAAGCCCCTTTGGTGTGCGACGAAGTGTTGCATACCAATGACATCGCTTCTCTCTATCCCGATGGAAGTTTCAGGATAGTAGGGCGCAAAGATAACATCATCAACAGTGGCGGTATAAAGATACAGGCGGAAGAACTGGAAAGGATGCTCCGTCCTTTGCTTTCCGTCCCTTTTGCCATTACCTCTGTTTCCGATAAAAAGCTGGGGGAAGCAGTCACTTTATTAGTGGAACACACAGAAAACATTTCAAAGATAAAAGATAAAATTCCATCCCTTGTGCCTCTTTATCATGCTCCGAAGTATATATTCGAGGTAGACAAGATTCCGCAGACGGAGAATGGAAAGATAAGCCGGGCTGCTTGTAAAAAGTTGGCAAAGGAAACTCTTAAATAAGAAAAGCGAGGGGCAGTCTTTTCGTCCCTCGCTTTTGTCCTATAAGGTTATAATCCCTCTTATCAGTCAGAAAGCTTATTTGCTGCTGTATGCTACCAACATCCAGACCAGCTTCTCCTGTTCTTTCAGATAATCGCTCATCATTGAAACAGTTACTTCATCTCCGGCGTGGGAAGCGATAGATAGAATCTGGCGTTCTTCGCCGATCAGATGGCTGATAGTTTGAAGGATATTTTCGAGAGCCTCGGCTCCGTTGCTCACTTTATCCACTTCGTTGACGTTAGCCATTTTCAGGTAATCGCTGAACTTATTGGCAGGAGTTCCGCCCAGCATCAGGATGCGCTCTGCAATTTCGTCCACTTTCTCGGCGGTGTCGTCATACATCTTTTCAAACTGGCTGTGAAGCACGAAGAAGTCACTGCCCTTGATGTTCCAGTGGAAACCGCGGAGGTTGGTGTAATACACTTGGAAGTCGGCTAATAATTGTTGCAAAGATGCTACTACGTTGTTGGCTCCCGATTCGTTCAATTTGATAAGTTCTAAAGTTTTCATATTCGTTTGTTTTTAAAGGTTTATACTTTTTTTCTTTTTTCGTATTGCAAAGATAAGGCGGAAAAGGCTTCGTGTCAAACTGAAAATTTCTATCTTTGCATAGACGCTATCTATAACTTTAACCGAAAGAGACAGATGACCATACAGCAATTGGAATACATACTGGCGGTGGACCAGTTCCGCCACTTCGCACGGGCGGCAGAATATTGCCGGGTGACGCAGCCCACGTTGAGCGCAATGATTCAGAAACTGGAAGATGAACTGGGAGTGAAGTTGTTCGACCGCACTGTGCAACCCGTGTGTCCTACGCCGATAGGAGAGAAAGTCATCTCTCAGGCACGCCTCATCCTGGCGCAGGCGGCGCAGGTGAAAGAGATTATCAGCGAAGAGAAACAATCCCTTTCCGGAACGTTCCGCTTGGGAGTGCTACCCACCATTGCTCCCTATTTGCTCCCCCGCTTCTTTCCGCAACTGATGGAGAAATATCCCGAGATTGATATTCGCGTGGCAGAGATGAAGACCCACCAGATTCAGCAAGCGTTGCACGACAGAGAACTGGATGCCGCCATCATCGCCAGCCTGCTCGAAGATTCTTTCCTGAAAGAAGAAGTCCTTTTCTACGAACAGTTCTATGGATATGTGTCCCGCAAGGAACCTTTGTTTAAGAAAGATGTCATTCGCACTTCAGACATCACCGGAGAACGCTTGTGGCTGCTCGACGAAGGACATTGTTTTCGCGACCAGTTGGTGCGTTTCTGCCAGATGGAAGCAGTAAAGGTGAGCCAGATGGCATATCGCCTGGGAAGCATGGAAACTTTCATGCGGATGGTAGAGAGCGGCAAGGGCATCACCTTCATACCCGAGTTGGCAGTGGCACAGTTGACAGAGGTGCAGCGCGAGCTGGTGCGTCCGTTTGCCATCCCACGTCCCACGAGGCAAATCGTTTTAGCCACCCATCGCGACTTCGTGCGCCATCATCTGCTCAACGTATTAAAAGAAGAAATCAAGGCAGCGGTCCCCAAAGAAATGCTTTCGTTGCAGCCCATCCAATGCCTGCTCTGATAGGTCTGTGTA
>JAUUNK010000135.1 GCA_030844565.1 Bacteroides ovatus | reverse complement strand
CGCCTTTCCCGCTCTTCTGCCCTGGCTTCTAAGGCAACCGGTTATCCGCTCGCCTTTGTTGCTGCAAAACTAGGATTAGGCTACGGACTCTTCGACCTCAAGAACTCGGTGACTAAAACAACTTCCGCCTTTTTTGAACCCGCCCTGGATTATGTGGTCTGTAAGATTCCCCGCTGGGACCTTGGCAAGTTTCACGGCGTAGACCGCGAACTGGGTTCTTCAATGAAATCCGTTGGCGAAGTAATGGCAATCGGACGAACCTTTGAAGAAGCTATTCAGAAAGGTCTTCGCATGATAGGGCAGGGAATGCACGGCTTTGTAGAAAACAAAGAGCTCATCCTTCCCGACATTGACAAAGCCCTTCGTGAACCGACCGATAAACGAATCTTTGTCATCTCAAAAGCCTTCCGTGCCGGCTACACCATCGACCAAGTACATGAACTTACCAAAATAGACAAATGGTTCCTCCAGAAACTAATGAATATTATGGAAACTTCGAAAGAAGTTAGGAAGTTGAGAGTTGAGAGTGGAGAGTTGAGAGTGCCTTCCTTCTCAACTCTCAACTCTCAACTCTCCATTTTTAAAAGGGCCAAGCGCCAAGGCTTCTCCGATTTTCAGATTGCCCGTGCCCTTGGCTATGAAGGGGATATGGAAGAAGGTATTCTTTGGGTCCGTCGCTATCGTAAGCAAGCGGGTATACTTCCGGTGGTGAAACAAATTGATACACTGGCTGCCGAGTATCCGGCACGGACAAATTATCTATATCTTACTTATAATGGCACAGAAAATGATATTGATTACGAAGATGATGGAAAGTCTATTGTTGTTCTCGGTTCCGGCGCCTATCGCATCGGTTCGTCGGTAGAATTTGATTGGTGCGGTGTGCAAGCGCTCAATACCATTCGGAAGGAAGGCTGGCGTAGCGTGATGATTAATTATAATCCCGAAACGGTTTCTACCGATTATGATATGTGCGATCGCCTTTACTTTGACGAGCTCACTTTCGAGCGTGTCCTCGATATTCTTGAGCTTGAGAATCCGCACGGTGTGATAGTTTCCACCGGCGGGCAGATTCCTAATAATCTTGCCTTGCGCCTTGATGCGCAGAACATTCCTATTTTGGGAACGAGTGCAAAAAGTATTGATAATGCCGAAGACCGGGAAAAGTTCTCTGCTATGCTCGATCGTATCGGCGTGGACCAACCGCGGTGGCGGGAACTTACTTCTATGGAAGACATTGGAGAATTTGTAAAAGAAGTCGGTTTCCCTGTTTTGGTTCGTCCTTCTTACGTGCTTTCGGGGGCGGCAATGAATGTCTGCTCCAATCAGGAAGAACTCGAGCGCTTCCTCCGGCTGGCGGCAAATGTATCAAAGAAACATCCCGTAGTTGTAAGCCAATTTATTGAACATGCGAAAGAGGTGGAGATGGACGCTGTGGCACAGAACGGGGAGATTATAGCCTATGCCATCAGCGAACATATCGAGTTTGCGGGTGTACATTCCGGAGATGCCACCATTCAGTTCCCTCCACAGAAATTATATGTAGAAACGGTGCGCCGCATCAAACGAATCAGCCGTGAGATTGCAAAGGCGCTCAATATCTCCGGTCCTTTCAACATTCAGTATTTGGCAAAGGACAATGATATAAAAGTCATCGAATGTAACCTTCGTGCCAGCCGTTCATTTCCTTTTGTCAGCAAAGTATTAAAGATAAACTTTATCGAACTTGCCACCCGGGTAATGCTAGGTTTGCCCGTGGAGAAGCCGGAGAAGAATCTTTTCGAGTTGGATTATGTGGGTATCAAAGCAAGCCAATTCTCTTTCAATCGCCTCCAGAAAGCTGACCCTGTGTTGGGTGTCGACATGGCTTCCACGGGAGAGGTGGGCTGCATCGGTTCCGATACATCATGTGCTATTTTGAAAGCAATGCTTTCCGTAGGCTACCGCATTCCGAAGAAGAACATCCTGCTTTCTACAGGAACAACTAAGCAAAAAGCAGATATGATGGATGCTGCGCGCATGTTGGTGAATAAAGGATACAAGCTTTTTGCAACGGGTGGCACCCATCGATCGCTTGCCGAGAATGGAATAGAGAGCACCTTGGTACATTGGCCCAGCGAAGATATTCAGCCGCAGGCGCTGGATATGCTTCATCGGAAAGAGATAGATATGGTGGTTAATATTCCTAAGAACCTGACGGCAGGGGAGCTGGACAATGGGTATAAGATACGCCGTGCCGCCATCGACTTAAATATTCCTTTGATTACGAATGCTCGCCTGGCAAGTGCTTTCATCAATGCATTCTGCACGATGGGAGTGGAGGATATTGCCATTAAGAGTTGGGAAGAGTATAAGTAGAAGGAAGATTTTCATGCATAAAGAATAAAAAATAAGAAACAGAATACTATCTTTGAAAATAAAAAAAGAAAGAAAAAATATGGAGCAATCACAACCTCAACTTAATGAACATAACAAACAGGAATATCCTCCAATGCATACTGCCGAGCATTTGCTAAATGCAACAATGGTAAAAGTCTTCGGATGCCCCCGCTCACGGAATGCGCATATCGAAAGGAAGAAAAGTAAATGTGACTATCAACTCTCTTCGTGTCCGGCCAAAGAAGAGATTCAGCACATTGAAGATTTGGTAAATGAAGCTATTGGCAGACATTTACCCGTCAGCGTAGAATTTATGACACAGGAAGAAGCGCGGGAGATAGTCGATTTGAGCAAACTTCCTGCCGGCGCAAGCGAAATGTTACGGATTGTCCGTGTCGGAGATTATGATGCCTGTGCCTGCATCGGGCAACATGTAGATAATACGTCGGAAATCGGTGTTTTCCGTATTATCAGTTATGATTATGATGAAGAGAGAAAAACATTGCGTCTTCGCTTTAAGCTAATAGAGAATATGTCTAATTAATATCTATGTTATATAAAATATATGAAATAAGGATACATATTGTCACTAAAACCGAAAGTTTGGCATTCTGTTTCTGACAAATAGTCAAAGCTATGAATAAATATCAATTGGCATGTCATTTGCACTTTAGTTAGTGAACAACGGTTGTAGAAACACACCGGAGTTCACAATAAACTGAATGTTTAACTTAAAGATAGGAGACTAAAATTATGATGCCTGTTAGAAAAACTCAAAGTTGGTTACCAAGTATCTTTAATGATTTCTTTGATAACGATTGGATGTTAAAAGCAAATGCAACTGCACCTGCTATCAACGTCATTGAAACAGAAAATGATTACAAAGTAGAACTGGCTGCTCCCGGCATGACAAAGGAAGACTTCAACGTTCGTATTGACGAAGACAATAACCTAGTTATCAGCATGGAGAAGAAGAGTGAAAATAAGGAAGAAAAGAAAGACGGTCGCTATCTGCGTCGCGAGTTCTCATACTCCAAGTTCCAACAAACAATGATTCTTCCGGAAAATGTAGATAAAGAAAATATCTCGGCTTCGGTAGAAAATGGAGTATTGAATATCAGCTTGCCTAAACTGTCTGAAGAAGAAGTAAAGAAGGCTGAAAAGCAAATCGAAGTGAAATAAAAATCAGACTAATAAGAACTACTATAAAGGCTATCCCCGCACCACGGCAGGGATAGCCTTTTTCTTGTTTTGTTAGGTTTTCCGATAACTCTTTACCGCCCATATATTAAAAACGAGGGCAAAGGCGGATAAAGCCCCAAGCTGGGGATATAAATCTGTAAGGCTGCTTCCTTTTAAATAAACCATGCGCATCATTTCCATAAAGTAGCGCAATGGATTGAAGTAAGTTATCACCTGAGCCCATGCCGGCATGCTGCTTACGGGAGTAAACAGTCCGCTCATCAGGATAAGAATCAGCAGGCAAAACCACATTACAAACATGGCTTGTTGCAAAGTAGCGGAATAATTGGAGATGACAAGTCCGAGTCCGGAGACTACTAATACAAAGAGGATGGCAAAAAAATAAATAGTTAGCAAACTTCCTACCGGGGCAATGCCATATAATAGCCAGGCAAGCCCGAAGCAAATAGTCAACACCAGGAAGCCGATGCTCCAATAGGGTAAGAGCTTTGCAAGGATAAAAATGAATTTAGGGACGGGAGTGACATTGATTTGCTCGATGGTCCCTACTTCCTTTTCGCTTACTACATTTAGGGCGGGGAGCAATCCGCACAGCAAAGTCAACAACATTGCCATCAGGGCGGGAATCATATAAAGTTTATAGTTCAGATAAGGATTAAATAGGTTTTGAGTATCTATGCGGATGGCTGCTTTGGATGCAATGGAAGATTGGGCATAATCGTTTATGATTGCTGCCAGATACGAGCTACCGAGCCCGCCTTTCATGCCATTCACAGCATTGGCGGCAATCAGGACTTGTGCATTTTCTTCTTTTTTACGATTCTTTTCGAAGTCGCGGGGGATTTCGAGGATAATATCCGCTTCTCCAGCTTCTACTTTTCGTAAACCTTCGGAATAGGAAGAAGAAAGCCCGATGACGTGGAAATAAGTAGAAGCTATAATCTTATCTACCAGCTTTCGCGATGAAGCAGAATGGTCGTTGTCCACAATATCGAGATGGATATTCTTGATTTCAAGACTTGCCGCCCATGGCATGAGAATCATAATCATGCAGGGAAAGATAAAAATCAATTTCGGTAAGAAAGAGTTGCGGAGCAACTGCTTAAACTCTTTTTCTATCAGAAACTTTATCATGGCTATTATTTTTTCTATGGATACATGGAACCGGAAAATAATGATTATTCCAGCCGATAATTAAACTTTTTGAGACTTACGGTGATTAATATTACCGCCATAAGTACCAAAATACTGATTTCCTTTACTACAAAGCCCACGGGAACTCCTTCTATCATCAGTTTCCTTACAGCTTCGATATACCAGCGGGCGGGTAAGATGTCAGAAATCCATTGTAATAGCTGCGGCATGCTTTCCACCGGAAAAATCATGCCCGAGAGAAGCATTGTAGGCATCATCAACACCAAACCGGAAGCAAGCATGGCGGCTACTTGGGTATGCGTCAAAGAAGAGATGAGTAATCCCAAAGATAAGGAGACAAAGATAAAAAGCAACGATACTATCACTAACCAAAAGAGGCTACCAGCCACAGGGACATCCAACACAAAGACTGATAGTAGAAGGATAGTTGTCAGATTCACAAATGAGAGCACAAAGTAAGGAACCGCTTTGGCGAGAATCATGAGTAGTGGTTTCACCGGAGAGACGAGCAGCACTTCCATCGTTCCCGTTTCTTTTTCACGTACAATGGAGATGGAGGTCATCATGGCACAAATCAGCATGAGAATCAGCCCCATCACTCCCGGTACGAAGTTATAGGCGCTTTTCATTTGCGGATTATAGAGTAGTTTTATTTCCGGCGTGATTTTTCCTGCGGACAGAGAAGAAAGAGGGAGTAATTCTTGTGCAGCGGCGGAGATAATTCCTGTAGCGTACTGTGCACGTGTTACAGCCATATTAGGGTCTGTGGCGTCAGCAACCAGTTGCAGAGCGGCTTCTCCCATGCCCAGACGGTCGGCAAATTTCTCGTTGAAAACGAGTGCTATATCTATCTTATTTTTGAGGAAAGCATCTTCCATTTCCCGAGGGGTATGCAGCCATTGTTTTACGGAGAAGTATTCGCTGGCATCCAGGCGATCGATAATCTTACGGGTAGTCATGTCGTTGGATGGGTCGAGTACGGCGAGGCGAACTTCTTTGACTTCCGTAGTGATGGCAAATCCAAAAAGGATAATCTGAACTATAGGCATGCCGAGTAATATCAGCATAGTCCGTCGGTCGCGAAAAATATGATAGAATTCTTTCTTTACGAATGCGATGAATTGTTTCATGATTGCTCTTTATGTTATTTAATCTGCTGTGCGCATGGCATGGCGCGCCAGTTGTTGAAATACATCGTCCATAGTGGTTGCTCCGAATTGTTTTTTCAGGTTAACAGGTGTGTCTAGCGCTTTAATTCGTCCATCTACCATGATAGAGATGCGATTACAATATTCTGCTTCATCCATATAATGGGTGGTTACAAATACCGTGATTCCCCGGTCGGCAGCTTGATAGATTAATTCCCAGAACTGGCGTCGGGTGGTGGGGTCTACTCCGCCGGTGGGTTCATCCAGAAACACGATTCGCGGATCGTGAAAAATAGATACGGAGAAAGCTAATTTCTGTTTCCATCCCACAGGAAGACTCTTTACCAATGTGTTCCGCTCGGATGCAAAGCCTAGTTGTTCGAGTAATGAATTGGTTTTCTTTTCAATTTCTTTTTCTTCCATGCCATAGATGCCGGCAAACAGACGGATATTTTCCCAAACTTTAAGGTCCTCATACAAAGAGAACTTTTGACTCATATATCCGATGTGTTTTTTTACTTGTTCGGCATCGCGGGCAATATCCAAGCCTGCTACCTTTCCCATTCCGGAAGTAGGTTTACTCAGTCCGCAAAGCATCCGCATAGCAGTGGTTTTCCCCGCTCCGTTTGCTCCAAGAAAACCGAAAATCTCTCCGCGCTTCACGGAAAAAGAAATATGGTCTACCGCAGTGAAATTTCCGAAGCATTTCGTTAAATCTTGTACTTCGATGACCGTAGCAGATTCATTGTGATTTTCTTCGCGTTCAAGCGAGGGAGGGCAGAGGATGGAAGCGAACTTCCGTAATATTTCCTGTGGAGTATCGATGCCGTGTATTTCTCCTTCATTGATAAAAGCAATGCGGTCGCAACGGCTTGCCTCGTCCATCATAGGAGTAGAGACAATGATAGTGATTCCCTGCTCTTTGAGGCGTTGCAGCATTTCCCAGAATTCTTTCCGGGAAACGGGGTCTACTCCTGTCGTCGGTTCATCGAGCAAGAGTAAAATGGGCTTGTGAATCAGGGCGCAGCTTAAGGCGAGTTTTTGTTTCATTCCTCCGGAGAGGGCGCCGGCGCGGCGATGACGGAAAGGTTCTATCTGCTGGTAGATGTCTTTAATCAAAGCGTAGTTTTCTTCTATCGTAGTATGAAATACAGTAGCGAAGAAACGAAGGTTTTCTTCTACGGACAAGTCCTGGTACAGGGAAAAGCGGCCAGGCATGTATCCGACTCTTGTGCGGATATATTTGTAGTCTTTCACCACATCACGTCCCTCGATAACCACTTTTCCCGTATCCGCCAGCAGCAAGGTGGTGAGGATACGGAAGAGCGTACTTTTCCCTGCCCCGTCAGGACCGATTAAGCCGAAGATTTCTCCCCGATGCACATCGAAGGAAACTCCTTTCAATGCTTCTACTTTTCCATATCGCTTGTGGATGTTCTCTACACTGACTAGATTCATTGCGCTTTCCTTTCTCTCTTTAATTCTGAAACTTTACTCCGCCATACATTCCGATTTTCAGGAAGCCGTCGCTATTTTCCACTAATATTTTTACGGCATACACAAGATTCGCCCGTTCGTCTTTTGTCAAGATGGTTTTAGGAGTAAATTCAGAGCGATCCGATATCCAGGTGATTGTTCCCGGATATTCTTTCTGTATGTCTTTTCCATAGTCGGAGAAGACTGTTACTTTATCTCCAGGTTTCACTTGAGCAAGTTGTTCAGATGTGACATAGGCTCTTAAATACATTCTCTCTATGTCTGCCACCTTAAATAAAGGCTTGCCGATGGCGGATAATTCTCCTGCTTCTGCATATTTTGCCAATACAGTTCCCTGGATAGGAGAAGTAATGTGGCATTTAGACAATTGGTCTTCTATTTGCGCCACTTGGATGGCTACGGCATTTCCTTGCTCCGTCAGACTACTGGTACTTTTCTGTAGAGAAGATGTTTGGGCAGTCAATTGTCTTTCTAGCAAAGCAATTTGCGATTCCCAATCATCCAGTTGCTTTTGGTTGGCGGCTCCTGCCTGGAGAAGATTTTCTACCCGGTGTTTTTCCCGTTCGGCTGTGGCAATTTGTTGTTTGGTTGCTGCAATCTGCTTGGCAAGGTCGGGGCGTTGGTTTTCCACCGATTTCATGCTGGCTTCCAGTTGAAGCTTTCGCAGATACAGTTGTACGGTGTCGATAAGCCCTACTTGCATTCCCGCAGTCAGCCGGTTTCCTTCTTCCAGGTCTAGTTGCAATATTTTTCCTGCGGCTTCAGAAGAAACGGTTACTTCGGTAGCTTCAAAAGTTCCGGTGGCATCATAATGGGGAGTGCCGTTTCCGCAGGCTGTTATAGTTACCAGTATGGCAAGACCGGTTATTGTTTTTATTCGTTTCATATTTATTGCTTAATTATTAGTCGTATATTTTAATTGGTAAATATTCATTAGCAGTTGGATTTCATGCAGAGCTTTTGTCTGCCGTGCTAGGCTTTCATTTGTTATTTCCCTTAGCATTTCAATCACCGTCAACGTTCCGTTTGCCACTTTCGCTTCGGCGGACTTGCGGATATTACTGCGCAAACGGATAATTTCTTCATCATCTGCCATCTGTTTTTTCATCGCAATGATAGCACTGTTTTGTTGAGTCATTTGCAGGCGGGTATTGAACAGGAAAACATCTCGGTTGCTTTGTACTTGCCGGCGGCTGTTTTCAATTACCCGGCGATCGTTCTTTAGTGTATATAAGCTGCCAAAATTCCATGAGAGGCGTATGCCTGCTACATAATAAGGAGTAAATTTATCTTTTAGCATATTCAGTCCGGGATTGCCGTAAGCTCCTTGTACAAAGAGGCCGAAACGGGGCAGATAGCGCACTTTCAAGGCATCTTCCTGTACATTCAGCCGATTTTGCTGTGCATCAAACCATTGTAACTCCGGTCTTTGGACGGATAAGTTCATTAATGAGCCGTTTCCTGCTTTCTCTTCTGCCACGGGCTTTACTAATTGGGTATCCGTGCTGAAAGTTTCGCCGACAAGCAAAGATAGCATTTGTAAATAAGCTTGCCGCATGCTTGTGAGTTCGATTCGTTTCTGAGAAGCATTAAGTTGCTCTACTTTTACGGCATCCAGATCTGCCTGGTTAGCAATTCCATTTTCTACATAAGCCGATACTTGATGGAAGCTTCTTTCCAGTTCTTCCTGGAGTAAACGGTTTTGTTCCAGTTGCTCATCCAATAAAAGTATACCGAAGAAGAGTTGGTTTACGCGGTCGTTCAGTGCATACATATCTACATTCATTTGTTCCCGTTCCACTTCGGAAGTGGCACGGGCTTGCTTCTTTTTTATTCGCACCTCGCCGCCGTCCCAGATATTTTGACGCAGTTCCGCCATTACCTGGTACTGCTCTTTGGGCAATCCTTTTATATGTATGCCGGGAATCTCCACAGGAAGTTCTGTCACATCGTTTTGATAGGAAGCTTTTGCCGAAAGAGAGAATTGCGGCAAATATCCTGTTCGGGCATTCTCTAAATTATATTCCTTTGTCTTCTCAATCAGTTCATATTGGCGCACCAAGGGGTAGTTCTGCTGAGTTTTGCGCTGGCATTCTTCGAGGGTAATTTGCCCGTGTATCCACGAAGTCGCTATCGAGAAAGAAAGGAGGAAAATAAATCTTTTCATACGCATTTTTTTCTATGTATCTTCAAGGGGCAAAGATAGGGGTTTAAGACATATCGGTTACTTTCTAGTGGTTGGTAAATATGTTCTATAAGTCCGGTAATGGCAAAGAAAAGGAGCAAGAAGTAGGTTTTTTATTATCTTTACCGGAAAATATCTAAGAAAGATGGAACATAAAGAAGTTTTAGAGTTAGACCTCAAATCTCTGGAAGACCACCAAGCAGTGCAGAATAATAACTTCCGTTTTATTACTTCCTGTTTCGGGTTTGTGATGAGTTTGGTAAAGATGGAGCCTGTTTTGTTTAAAGTGGGACAACCTTATCGGATTAAAGAAGGACGAATTGTATTAGTAGAGCGAGGATGGGTCTGCCTTTCGCTCAACCTGATAGAATATACTTTTGAAGAGAATACTTTATCCCTAATCTCCTCTAATTCTATTATCCAACTGCAAGAAATATCTCCGGATTGCGATGCAAAGATGATTGCTATAGATTTGGATTTTATTAAATTCTCCGAAAAGGAAGACCCTTTTACCCATTTCTTGCAAGGACAACGCAATGTACGGATGACTTTGACAAAGGAACAACGCAAACAAATGGATGCCTTTTTCTCCTTGATGTGGAAGGTGTTGCAAGAGCCGGTTTTTCGAAAGGAAGTAGTCCAGCATCTCGTAACCGCTTTTATTTATAATATTCAATATATAGCGGAAGAAAATCCGCAGATTGCTAACAATCGGCTTTCCCGCCAGGAAGATATTTTCCAGCGGTTTATCTCTCTCGTCAATACATATAATAAAACAGAACGAAACGTGAATTTTTATGCGGAGAAGCTCTATTTAACGCCTCGTTACCTGAATACCGTGATTCGCCAGGTTAGCCAACAGACCGTGATGGAATGGATTAATCAAGCGGTGACCCAAGAAGCAAAAGTGCTTTTAAAACATAGCAATCTATTGGTATATCAAATTGCGGATGAGCTGAATTTTCCTAATCCATCCTTCTTTTGCAAGTTTTTTAAAAGAATGACAGGGATGACACCACAGGAATATCAAAGAAAATAAAGAAAGTAATAAAGAAATTGATAGAAAAGCGAGAGGGAGATAGAAAAGAAATAAAAGAGAAAGAAGAAAAGGGAAGTAACCAAAATAAATTGATAAATTATTATAGTAGTAATAAAAAAAATAGACTAAAAAATGCAGTCTTCTATCAATCGATTAAAAGTCGCTCATTTTTACTTCTTAAATTTCTTCTTTCTCTTTGATGTTTGTTATTTTGAGAAGTCTTTAATTCGTTGTTCCTCGTCTAACCGGCAAATCAGCAACGTATTATCTTTTTCTGCAATGATATATCCATCTAATCCCTGCACCACGACTCTTTTTTCTTGCGGAGCATGCACAATGCAATTCTTGCTTTCGTAAAGTTTAATATCTTGCCCCACGGTAGCATTTCCTTGTTTATCTTGTGGCAACAATCCATGAAGTGCCCCCCAGGTTCCCAAGTCCGACCAGCCGAAAGAGGCAGGTAAAACATATATTTCCTGCGCCTTTTCCATCACGGCATAGTCAATGGAAATGCTTTCGCACGTAGGGAATAATTTTTCGATCGTCTCTTTTTCACGCTCAGTATAGAAATCCGGATAGATGCGGTCGAAAATCTGGGCAGTGCCCGGAGCATATACTCGCATCACGGAAGTAATAGTGCGCACATTCCATACAAAGATTCCTGCATTCCAAAAGTAATTTCCATCTGCCAGGTATCTTTCCGCCGTTTCCCGGTTAGGTTTCTCCTTGAAGGCGTCTACATGGAATATTTCTTTATCCGTGCTAATACCATTGCCGGCGGCAATGTATCCATATCCGGTTTCGGGACGCGAAGGCTTGATGCCCAGTGTGACGATGGCGCTGCCACTATCCGTAAAACGAAGCGCTTTCTCCACTACACGGCGAAATTCCACGGTATCTATTACGAGAGCATCCGACGGCGTGACTACGATATTGGCATTCGGATGATTCTTTTTAATTTTCCAGCAAGCATAAGCGATGCAGGGCGCCGTATTCCGCGCGCACGGTTCAGCGAGTATATTGCTTTCGGGAATGTCTGGCAATTGTTCACGGACAATTCCGGTGTACTTTTCGGAAGTTACCACCCACATATTCTCTTGGGGGCAAATGCCACTAAAACGTTCAGCAGTAAGCTGTATCAACGACTTTCCGCAGCCCATCACGTCGATAAACTGCTTGGGACATTCCGGTGTGCTCATCGGCCAAAAACGGCTGCCGATACCACCTGCCATTATTACAATATGATTATCCATACCCATTCTTTAATTCATTCTTAATTAGGACCTTTTTTCTAAAACCTGCGCAAGTTAATGGAAATGATTCTATTTTGCAACTTCTGTGACAGAATATTTCCTGTCTCACTCTGTAATCAGCTTATATCCAATTCCCCTTACATTTACAATCCTCACCTGTTCATCTTGCGAAAGCTTGTGTCTTAGCTTTGTGATAAACACATGCAGGCTGCGGGAATTAAAAAAACTGTCGTCCCCCCAGAGTTCTAGCAAAACATCTTGTGTGTTTACTACCTGGTTGCGGTTTTCGCAAAGCCGTTTCAGTATTTCCGATTCCCGATGAGAGAGTTCCTGCTTCACTCCTGCATGTAGCAGCGTTTGAGCCACAGAGTCGAAGAGATAGCTACCTATCTCGAATCGGCTGGAAACCTTGTTTTCGGCAAAGCTAAAAGCTTTCCCCATAAGGGCTTTAATGCGAATAATCAATTCTTGCATGCCGAAAGGCTTTTTGAGATAATCATTCGCTCCCAGCTCAAACCCTTCTACCACATCATTGATAGCCGAGCGGGCAGTGAGAAACAGTACCGGTGTGTGCTTGTCCGATTGACGGATGCGGCGTACCATCTCAAAACCATCCATGCGAGGCATCATGACATCTGCCACCAACACATCCGGACGGAGTTCGAAGAATCTTCTCAATCCCTCTTCACCGTCAGCAGCGGTATGAATAATGAAGCCGCTTTCTTCGAGCGTGTCTTTGATAATCATGGCAAGTGTCAGTTCATCTTCTACCAATAACACTGTAATTTCATTTTTGCTCATGATGCGTATCTATTATAAGGTGATAGTAAATGTGCTTCCTTTTCCCGGTTCGCTCGCCACGCTGATGTTTCCTCCCTGTTTTTCTACCATTGTTTTCACGTAGTAGAGCCCTAATCCGTATCCTTTTATATCGTGGAGATTGCCCGTGGGGGCCCGGTAAAACTTATCGAATATATGCTTTTGTTTTTCCAAAGGAATACCGATGCCCCGGTCCGTCACGCTGACGGTAACCCTTTCTTTGAATTGTCGGCAACGGATGGTGACCTCCGCCTGTTCCGGAGAGTATTTCACGGCATTGTCTAGCAGGTTGCTGAGGATGTTGCTGAAGTGAGTCCTGTCTGCCACGATGGTGAGCGGATCCGGCTCTATTTCCAGTTTTATCTCCACGGGTTTCCCGGCTTTTAGTTGATGCTGGGTGATAAGGGGAGCAATCAGTTCTTTTAAGTCGATTTCCTCCGGATGCAGCCGGAAGGTTTTCCGGCGTTCCATACTCATGGATAATATTTGTTCTACTAGTCCGCTCAGGCGCTGCAATTGTTCCTGGCAAATGCGCAGGTACTGGTCGCGTTTCTTTTTTTCCTCTGCCTGGTTAAAATTGAGTAAGGCGTCGTTGGCGGCATACGCCACAGCAATAGGGGTTTTCAATTCATGGGTGATGTTGTTGGTAAAATCGCTTTTCATCTCTTCCAGCGTTTTCTGTTTCAGTAATGTGCGGATAAGATACCAGAAAGAAAAGCTTAAGATGAGCAATATGACAAAAGAAGTGGCAAGGATGCCC
>JAUUNK010000134.1 GCA_030844565.1 Bacteroides ovatus | reverse complement strand
GGGTTTGATTTCATAGTCAAGCAGGTTGATAGTGGCTTTCATACACCCTTCGGTGCAGATGGCGAATATACATGCTTGTAGGCAGCACGACTGTTTGTATAGATTCAGGATGTCTTCGGTGACGTCCGTCCATGCCAGAACTTCTGAGGGAAGGTCTACTTGCGGATACTCAAATTTCATAACTATTCGTTTTTTATTCGAGCAACAAATGTACGGATTTTCTTTTTATTTCTTTACCTTTGTCGGTATGAAAACAATAATAATTGATTGGAACTTGGTTCCCTATGATCAGGCATGGCGAGATCAGACGGAATACTTTGATGCTCTGGTACAAGCAAAGGCGAGGGGAGAAGAGTATGTGAACCGCATTATCCTTTGCGAACATCCGCATGTGTACACGCTGGGGCGTAGCGGAAAGGAAAATAATATATTAATCGGTGAGGAGCAGTTGAAGAAAATTGGCGCCACCTATTATCACATTGACCGCGGAGGCGATATTACTTATCACGGGCCGGGGCAGTTGGTTTGCTATCCTATCCTTAATCTGGAAGAGTTCGGGCTGGGGCTGAAAGAATATGTGCATGTGCTGGAAGAAGCGGTAATACGGGTGTGTGCCGGATACGGGATTGAGGCTGGGCGCCTGGAGAAGGCTACGGGGGTGTGGCTGGAAGGGCAGACTGCACGGGCAAGAAAGATTTGCGCTATCGGCGTGAGGAGCAGCCATTATGTGACTATGCACGGGTTGGCGTTGAATGTGAATACGGATTTACGCTATTTCGGGTATATCCATCCTTGCGGGTTTGTGGACAAGGGAGTCACCTCGTTGCAGAAAGAGTTGGGAAGGGAATTGGAACCCGAAGAGGTGAAAGGACGTCTCGTTAAGGAGCTGTCGCTGTTGCTGGGAGTATGACCCGCAGTACACGGATGCCTGTCCAGGATTTGTTTCCTTTGAGCATTTCACTCAGGGGGGTGTCGCTGATGACCACTTGCCCTTTGGAAGAAGAGGCGTGGAGGAGGTGGAGGTGGTTGTCTACATAGGTGGCTATTCCCATGTGAGCGATGTCAAGACCCGCTATGGAGGTGGTGATGAGCAGGATGTCTCCTTCTTTGATATAGGGCAGTCCTTCGGCAGGAAGGTGGCTTTTAGGAATCCAATGGATTTGTTTTCCGGTGAAGGTTTTTTCCCGCTCTTTTATCTTCCGGAGGTCTTCGGGAGAGTTTTTTAATGCGGCGTATAGTTGCGGGTGAGAGGACATGTAAGAGAGAGATAAAGTTTGGGTGTAGGGACTGTGGGCAGCGGTGACGTCTTCGAGGAAGCCATGGCGTATGCTGTTGTCAGCCCAGTCGGAAGCATAATGCAGGCGGGAGGCGTAACCGTCTATCTTTCCGTTGAGATAACGAATCTTTTGCAGGATGTCTGCAAAAGATTCGTTTTTTTGATTGCTGAGTACTTCTGCCATCACATATTCTACATAGGTGGTGCAGTCTACCTGGTTGCGCCGGATGATAAGTTGTTCTTCTCCGTTGCTCTCTAATGTATGTGCTACGTAGGGGCGTCCCAGATAGCTCTTTCCATGTTGGGCAAGTTGCGCAGATGCGCAGGTTGCCACGAACATAAGTGCTGTCAGCAAAATTCTTCCCATGTTACTTTATTTTCATGGATGCCTTGATAAAATAAACAATAAGGAGAGCATAGACTACCAGTGATAACACTTCGGACCAGCTATTGCCCAGCCAGGCTTCGTTCACCATGTTGATACCCTGGAAACGCATAGCTGCGCTTACTACTCCCATCAAAGCACCTCCGGCAATGAAACCGGATGCCAGCAGGGTTCCTTTTTCGCCTCGTTCGGCATTGAGGGCGGCATCTTTGCTGCGGCTGGTGACATACCAGTTGACTGCGCCACCTACTACAAGCGGAATATTCAGTTCCAAGGGAATGAACATACCCAGAGCGAAAGCCAATGCGGGAACTTTGAAGAAATTAAGGATAATGGCGAGTACAGCGCCGATGCCGTAGAGCAACCACGGTGCGCCAACTCCGTTCATCAGGGGTTCTATCACTGCTGCCATGGCGTTTGCCTGCGGTGCGGCAAGCGCTCCGCTGGTGAACCCGTATGTCTTGTTCAGAATAATCATGACTCCACCGACGGTGGCGGCAGAAACGATGGTTCCTAAGAATTTCCAGGTCTCCTGTTTGGCAGGAGTGCTACCCAACCAATAGCCGATTTTCAGGTCGGTGATGAAACCGCCTGCCATAGAAAGCGCCGTACAGACTACTCCTCCCATGACGAGCGAAGCTACCATACCTGTGGGACCTTTCAAGCCTACGGCTACCATCACTACGGAAGCGAGAATCAGTGTCATCAATGTCATTCCCGATACAGGGTTGGTTCCTACGATGGCGATGGCGTTGGCGGCAACGGTGGTGAAGAGGAAAGAAATGCCGGCTACGAGCAGGATGGCTACCACCGTATGGAGTAAATTGCCTTGCATCACGTCGAAATAGAAGAAGAGCATTACTAATATCAGGGTCAGGATGGAACCTATGGCGATGATTTTCATGGAAAGGTCACGCTGGGTGCGGGCAACATGGGCTTCTACTTTTTCTTTTCCACCCATCTCTTTGGCTGCTAAGCCCACGGCGCTTTTGATGATGCCCCATGACTTGATGATGCCGATGACACCTGCCATGGCAATGCCGCCGATACCGATGCTTTTGGCATAATGCTTAAAGATTTCTTCGGGACTCATCATGCCTACGGCAGTGGTGATGTCGGGATTCCAGGCATTCAGCACGCTGTCGTGGAAGAACAGGGACATGCCCGGGATGATAATCCACCATACGGCAAGGGAGCCGGCACAGATGATGGCGGCATACTTGAGCCCTACGATGTAGCCAAGACCAAGTACGGCGGCGCCCGTGTTCACTTTGAAGACAAGTTTGGCTTTCTCCGCCAGCATCTCTCCTGCGCCACATACGCGGGTGGTGAAGTTTTCGTTCCACCAGCCAAAGGTGGCTACAATGAAGTCGTAGAGACCGCCGATGATACCCGCCATCAGCAAAGGTTTTGCCTGGCTGCCTCCTTTTTCTCCGGAGATGAGTACCTGAGTGGTGGCAGTAGCCTCGGGGAAGGGATACTGGCCGTGCATGTCACTTACAAAATATTTGCGGAAAGGTATCAGGAAAAGGATGCCCAATACGCCTCCCAGCAGTGAACTGATGAATACTTGCATAAATGTGACGGTCATCTCAGGATATTTTGCTTGCAGGATATACAAGGCAGGAAGGGTGAAGATAGCTCCGGCTACGATGACTCCCGAGCAGGCGCCGATGGATTGGATAATGACATTCTCGCCGAGGGCGTTCTTCCGCTTGGCGGCTCCGGACACTCCCACGGCGATGATGGCTATCGGAATGGCGGCTTCGAATACTTGTCCCACTTTCAGTCCCAGGTAGGCTGCGGCTGCCGAAAACAGGATAGCCATTGCAATGCCCCATGCTACGGACCAGATGTTTACTTCGGGATAGCTCTTGGAGGGACTCATGAGCGGATTGTAGACTTCTCCAGGCTTTAACTCTCTAAACGCATTCTCGGGCAGGCCGGTGAACTTGTCTTCTTCTTGTTTCATACTTTTCTGTCGTTTATGTTTTTATTTAAATTGATAAGGTTTAATAAATGTGTTACTTTTAAGGTCCAAAGTAAATAAAAAAAGTAATATAAAACAAATAACGCGGATAACAAGGATTTTTTCCTTATTACCCGCGTCATTGCGGACTCTCGAGAGTGTCCTTTTTTTATTTTTTGGCGTCCTTAGCGTCTTTGGCAGTCATGTTGCCTTCGATATAAAGACGAACCATTTCAGTCTTGGCATTGGTGCGCAAGGTGATGGATTTTTTGAAGTGTCCCGGATACTTTCCCGTACCGTTGTAGGTCACTTTGATGGTTCCTTTCTTTCCAGGTGCGATAGGTTCTTTCGTATAGTCGGGTACAGTGCATCCGCACGAAGCCACTGCCTGATGTATCACTAAGGGAGCATCTCCAATATTGGTAAAGGTAAATTCGCAACTTACTACCGGGTTGCTTTCCGAAAATGTCCCGAAATCATGGGTGGTCTTATCGAACTTGATGTTTGCACCTGATTGTGCCCACATTGTACTGATGCTTGCTACCAGAAAAGCTGTTAAAAAAAGTATCTTTTTCATTCTTCTTTTTCTTTTTAAATTACGAAGGGCAAAGGTAGGATTTTTTTCCGGAAATGAGACTGTCTATCTGCAAAATAGTATTAAAGATGTCCTTTTTTGTCCTCTGCTCTTCTCTAGCACTTATTTTTTAAGCTCGAACCCCAGCATCATACCGTCGTAATTTTCTGCCAGGGAACCGATAGTTTTGAGGGCAGTACTGCTGCTCTTGTTGCCTAAGAAAACTAATAATTTCAGCAGCTTGTCCGAGTTGAAAAGGAGCTCCATAGAGCTGTCGGTGCAATTCACTTTGGCGCGTAGGTTGAGCAGCTTGAAGTATTTGAGTTGCACCTGGTCGGTGGAGGCATCATAGGAGTAAGTTCCTTTCATCGTCTTTCTGCCGAACGTGCTGGTGAAGGTGCTGTCTGTGTTAAAGGTAAAACTCATTTTTCCTTCACCTATGCCGACTTTTCTCAATTGTTCATTCAACTTTGTCTCGGCTACCGAAGCTGCTGCGGCTCCCCCTGCTTTTTGTAGTAAATTGTCGGATTCGAACTCGATGGCGGAACCTGAATATGACCATGTTCCCGTCATGTCAATGTCGGCGTGCTTGCCGGTGACGGCATTCACAACTTTTGAGATGTTGTCTTTCGTAAACAGGTCTTTGAGAGATTGTGCATAGCTTTCGTTTGCAGAAAGCAGAAAGGCTACCCCGAAGGCAAGCGGTAAAAATTTCTTTTTCATGTTTGTTTTATTGAATTTTGTTTATTTGTTTGTTTATCTGTTCAATGTAGCCGAGCACTTCGGCACGCCCTGTCCGGTCCTCAGAAGAGGTGACAAAGTAGGGAGGGAGTTCTTCCCATTGTTTCTTCAGTTCTTGAAGATAGGAGCGAAGGTTGCTTTTCAGCTTTCCTCCTTTCAACTTATCGGTTTTAGTAAAGATAAGGGCGAAGGGGATGTTATTCTCTCCCAGCCATTCGATAAATTCGAGGTCTATCTTTTGAGGTTCCAACCGGCTGTCTATCAGTACAAAAAGGTTGGTCATCTGATCGCGTTCCAGAATGTAGTCTTCAATGATGGTACGTATCTGTTCCTGTCCTTTCTGCCCCCGTTTAGCATATCCATATCCGGGTAAGTCTACCAAATACCAGCTCTTGTTGATAAGGAAATGGTTAATCAACATGGTTTTTCCCGGAGTTGCTGAGGTCATAGCCAGTCCCTTGTGTCCTGTGAGCATATTGATGAGGCTGGACTTGCCCACATTGGAGCGTCCGATAAAAGCATATTCCGGAAGGTTCCCTGCGGGACACTTCTTTACATCTGTGTTACTAATGATAAATTCAGCGCTTGTTATTTCCATATTTTTAATTGTTTATTCTTTTTTGAGTTAGCAGACAAGGCCCACATACCTGCGAAGGTGCACGCCCCGTTGAGCATCAATAGTTCGTAGCCAAACTTATAACCGATTACTCTTTGGCTCCACCAGTCTAATACATAACAAATTAGCGGAGAAAGGATGGCGATGAAGGGGAGATACTTGTCCTTGGTCTCCCTGCGGGTGAAAAGCCCGAAAGCAAACATTCCCAGGAGTGGTCCGTAAGTATAAGAGGCAATGATATATATAACGTCGATGATGCTTTTACTCTGGAATGCTTCGACCAGGCAGATAAAAACTGCCAACAGAATGGAGAGGAGGATATGGACTTTTTTTCGCTTGCGGCGGGCAATCTGCGGCAGGTCTCGGTCTATATTCAGCAGGTCGATGCATACGGTGGTAGTCATGGCAGTGAGGGCGGAATCAGAATTGCTGAAAGCAGCGGCAATGATGCCGATGGCGAAAAGAATCAGTACGGATTTTCCTAAGTATCCTTGGGTGGCAAACAGAGGCAGTATCTCGTCGTTGAGCGTAGGCAATTCCAGTTGCATGTTTGCTGCCAGTGCGAGTAGCAGAATGCCGAGGCAGAGGAAGAGGAAATTCAACGGCAGGAAGGAAAAGCCGTAGCAATACATATTCTTCTGAGCTTCTTTGAGGTTGCGGCACGAAAGATTCTTTTGCATCATGTCTTGGTCCAGACCTGTCATGACAATTACAATGAAGATGCCGCTGAAGAATTGCTTGAAAAAGTTTTGCCGGGATATCCAGTCGTCAAAAATGAATATGCGGCTGTGGCTGCTGGCTGCAATGGTTTGCACGGCGCCGGTAACATCCAGGTGGAGCCGTTGGAGGGTGAAAAAGATAATGCATATAAGCGCGGCTATCAGGCAGAAGGTTTGCAGGCTGTCGGTCCATACAATGGTTTTTATACCGCTCTTTTGGGTATACGTCCATACCAATGCCACAGAACATACGGCTATCACCCAGAAGGGAATTTGCATTTCTTGGAAAACGTAAGTATGGAGAATCAGGCAAACCAGATATAGCTTGGCTGCTGTGCCCAGCATGCGCGAGAGAAGGAAGAAAAGAGAGCCGGTGCGGTAGGTGTGCATGCCTATGCGGCTACCCAGATAACCGTAGATGCTCGTCAAGTTAAGTTTGTAATATAAAGGTAGAAGAAGATGGGCTACTACCAGATAACCGAAAAAGAAGCCCAATACCGTTTGCATATATGCCATGTCCCATCCCCGCACCATGCCGGGAACGGATACGAAAGTGACTCCGGAAATGGAGGCGCCTATCATGCCGAACGCAACTACATACCAGGGTGATTTATTCTCTCCTTTAAAGAACGCTGCATTCGATCCGCCTTTATGTCCTGTGATGCGGGCTATCAGCAATAGCACCGCAAAATAGCATATAATGGTAACCAGTATGATCATATCGACTGCAAAGGTAACATTTATTTTGAAATCCGGTAGCGAGTCATTATACCTATCTTAACGGATTTATATAGATATTGTCGTCAATCCCGTTCTTTGATGTAGGTAATTAGAAACAATATGAGTATCTTTGTGGGCAATTTTATAGAAAGACAGTATCGTTATGAATCAACAATACCCATCGGCTCTACTCGAGAAAGCAGTGGGAGAATTTTCCAAACTTCCCGGGATAGGTCGTAAAACAGCTTTGCGTCTGGTGCTTCATCTGCTCAGGCAGGATGCTTCGACGGTAGAAGCTTTTAGTAATGCAATAGCCACACTGAAACGGGAGGTGAAATACTGCAAAGTGTGCCATAATATATCCGACACGGAGACGTGCCAGATTTGTGCCAACCCTCAACGGGATGCTTCCACTATTTGCGTGGTGGAGAATATCCGGGATGTAATGGCAGTGGAAGCTACTCAGCAATATCACGGGCTATATCATGTGTTGGGAGGAATTATCTCTCCTATGGATGGGGTGGGACCCGGCGACCTGCAAATAGAAAGCCTGGTGCAGAGGGTTGCAGAAGGAGGAATAAAAGAAGTGATTCTTGCTCTGAGCACTACCATGGAGGGGGACACGACCAATTTTTATATTTACCGCAAACTAGAGAAAATGAATGTAAAACTTAGTGCTATCGCGCGAGGTATCTCAGTGGGAGACGAGCTGGAATATGCAGACGAAATCACATTGGGACGGAGCATTGTCAACCGCACGCTTTTTACCGGAACTCTCTAAAAAATTGAAGTATACAGACATGGAAGAACAGATAAAACGTATTGTGAAGTACCTGAAAGTCAGTTATGCCATCTTTTGGGTGATTCCCTTGTTGCTGGTGGTTGCCGGAGAAATGGAATGGCTACCGGTAGGGATACTGGCAGGAGACGTGAAGGGCACTTACTATTTCGAGACGGGGGGAATCCTGCTCACTGCTGTATGTATTCCCTTCTCCCTGAAATTGTTTAGTTGGATATTAGTTAAGAAAATAGATAAGCTTACTATCACGGAAGCCTTAAAATGGTATTTTTCATGGAGCACCTTACGTTTGATACTGCTCGAAATAACCGTTGTCGTGAATCTGTTGTGCTACTATTTTACATTGGGAAATACAGGCAGTCTCTGTGCTTTAATCGGACTGACAGCTTCTTTTTTCTGTATGCCCAGCGAGAAGAGATTGCGTGAAGAGCTTCATATTACTACTGAATAAAAAAACAGACATGAACACATCTTTTTTAATTAACGACCGTATATACCTGCGTGCTGTAGAGCCGGAGGACTTGAATATAATGTATGAAATGGAGAATGACCCTGAAATGTGGGACATCAGTAGCTTTACCGTACCTTATTCGCGATATGTGCTGAAACAATACATAGAGGGTTCGCAGAGCGATATGTTTGCCGATAAACAGTTGCGCCTGATGATTGTGCGCCGCCAGGATGAGCATACATTGGGAACTATCGACATTACCGATTTCGTGCCTTTGCACTCGCGCGGAGCTGTAGGGATTGCCATCCATAAAGATTACAGGGGGGAAGGATATGCGAAAGATGCCCTCACTCTTTTGTGCGAATATGCCTTCAATTTTTTGTTTATCCGACAGCTTTATGCCTTTGTTTCCCAGGATAATGAGGCAAGCCTCCGGTTGTTTTCCGCTTGTGGTTTTGAGCAGACGGGCCTGCTGAAAAGTTGGCTGCAAGTAGACAATCAATACAAAGACGCCATATTGATGCAGTGCTTAAATCCTAAGAAGAAATAAAGAACCGTTTAGTTGAGCGAAGGGACTTGAGGGAATTTGGACCATGCTTCGTATTTACTTCCCAGCTTAGTCAATGTTTTCTTCCACATCTGGTAGATGTCTCCACTCATAAGATAAGAGTTTTCTTCTTGGGAGATGAGCCAGGTGTTTTCACGGATTTCCGTTGCTAGCTGCTCTTCTTCCCAACCGGAATAGCCTAAAAAGAAACGTATAGCCCCGGAAATGGTGTTTCCTTGTAAGATATATCTTTTGATGGTATCGAAATCTCCATTTAAATAAAGCCCTTTCTTAATGGGCAATGCTCCCGGTATATCTTGTAAAGTGTGCAGATAAAATAAGGTGTCGGTTCCTACCGGACCTCCTTTGTAAAGAGGAATATCTTGAATATATTTAAACTCCTTAATTAAATCATTCAACAGGAGAGGAAGCTCTTTGTTAAGAACTAATCCCATACTTCCTTCGGGAGTGTGGTCTATCAACAAGATGACGGATCTTCCAAACGTAGAATCACAGAGAAAGGGCTCTGATATGAGAATCTTTCCCCGTGAAGGCCCTACGTTGTTTGATTGAATCTTAAATATGTTAGTGTCAATATTCATGCCCCTAATATATGAATAAAATCGAAACAAAAGATATTGTTTCCGCTTTTTTTTCATTATTAGGGAGATTTTTTGTGAATATACGTTGTTGCTATGGCTTTGAGACCGGATGGTTTTCTGCAAACAGCTTCATCCTTTCTTCCAATTGTTCGTATTGATGGTCTTTAATAAAAGAGGTACATGCCCGCAAACCTTGTTGATTGCTTCCGGTGGTGACCAGCGAAATGGCACTTACACCATAATACATAAGTTCTTTAGCTAGTTCTCCGCTAGTCATTCCAGGGTACCCGATGGTGAAGTAGAAACCATCTGCAATCGCATCTCCCAAGTCATTGTCATATACCAGGTAGAAACCATGGCGGAGGAAGATTTCTTTTAATTTCCGGGCACGGTCACCGTAGACTTTTACTTCTTGCAGAAAGTTGTATTGACCTTCGTTGGCAGCTTTCAGCATTGCTGCCATGGCAAATTGCGCAGAATGGCTGGTACCGGAAGAGAGGGCATAGAGAACACGATGAATAAATACGGTTCCAAAGGTACCGCCACCATAGCGTTTGGTGAGTCCGGGATAGCTGCGGTGATAAAGTTTGTCGGATATGCAACTTACGCCGATTCGTTGACCTGCATAACTAAAGGCTTTAGATCCGGATATAAGAAGGATATAATTGTCTGTATAATGTGCTACCGATGGTTGGTAGGGAGCTTGATAGGGGGTGCTCAAATCTTTCCGGAAATCCATGGCAAAATAGGCAAGGTCTTCTAAAACGATGACATCGTATTGAGTGGCCAGTTCGCCAATGATGCGCAGTTCTTCTTCTTTAAGGCAAATCCAACTGGGATTGTTAGGGTTAGAATAGATGATGGCAGAGATATTTCCTTTTTTAAGGTAACTTTCGAGCTTGTCTTTCAGTTTCTCTCCACGGAAATCATATACATCGAAAGTTTCATATTTTTGTCCCATCACTACTAGTTGTTGTTTCTGGACGGGGAAGCCGGGATCTATAAATAAAATGGTATCTCTTTCTTCCCGGCATTGGCTGCAAGTGAGAAAAGAAGCAAAAGTGCCTTGCATGGAACCTGTGACGGGCACGCAACCTTCCGGTTTGAGGTCTACATTGATGAAAGCTTTGATAAAACGGGAGGCTTCTTGTTTCAGTTCCGGCAGTCCGTTAATGTCGGGATATAGACTGGCTATCCCGTTTTGCAGTGCTTTTATCTCTGCTGCAACCCCTACAGAAGAAGGAGGGAGCCCGGGAACGCCCATCTCCATCTTTATAAACTCTACTCCGGAAGCTGCTTCTGCTTTAGAAGCAATGGCTTTTACTTCGCGAATGGTTGCCTTAGAAAAGTCGGCTATTTGAAACTCTTCAATGGTTTCGTCAATTAAATGCCGTTGAATAGGTGTATCTTTCATATTCCTTTGTTTTTTTGATTGAGCGCAAAGATAATACTTACAAATCGTAATTTCTCCAAATTCATTCAACAAATAGCTATCCGGTCAGGAAAAACCCTCTTTGCTGTCTTTCTGACATCTACAGGCGGTAAAAAAAAGAGGTTGATTGAAAAATAATTGCTGTTTTATAGTTGGAAATCCAAAATAATTGCCGTTCTTTGCCGCATAAACAATTGAACGTTTAATATTACTCTATTTCTTCCTAATCAGTTGAATGCAGAACTAATCTCAAACCTCTGTTGTTTTCTATTTTTTATTTATCAATTATTATTTTTTTATCTTATGAACATGTATGTTGGAAACCTTAACTATCGCGTTAGGGAAGCAGATTTGAGACAAGTAATGGAAGAGTACGGAACAGTTGATTCAGTGAAACTGATTGTTGACCGTGACACTAGAAGATCGAAAGGATTCGCATTTGTAGATATGCCGAATGATGCAGAAGCCCGCAACGTAATTAAGGAATTGAACGGTGCAGAATATGAAGGTCGTCCTATGGTTGTGAAAGAAGCTTTGCCGCGTAACTAAATAGGTTTCGTTCTCCTTCCTGAGGAGACAGCAAAAGAAAAAAGAAGCGTATGCAGTCTGATGAAGAACTTGCATACGCTTTTCTTATTTTATTAGAATCGCAGAAGAACGTTATTTGTAAATCAAGTATTTGATAAAGCCATATCCACCCAACACCTGCAAAGCCATGCCGGGGAGTCCCAGGCGAAAGTCTTGGAAAGCGGCGGAGAGACTTCCTGTCAGTGCCCATTCGCCTAAAGTTCCTGGTATCTGATAGGCAAGGACTACCAGCACAAGTATCGGCAACGAGATGCTGCGATAGCGATGTGCGGCGTATCCGGCAGCCGCTGCCAACAAGATAGACTTCAACAGGATGGCAGGCAATACGGCGGAGGCAGGCATGCCGAAGAACAGAGAGTTGAGGAGAGGAGAGAGGATAGCAGTGAGCACTCCTACTTTCCATCCATACTTATAAGCCCCTACCAGCGTGAAGAAGTAGATGGGCAACCACATCATTCCTCCTTGTGGAATGAGATGGAAAAGCTGGGGCAAGGCTATGTTTCCTACGACAAAGAGAGAAGCTGCCAAGTAAGTTTTCGCGTTGCTGTAATCCAGCGCATACAATTTTACGGTTGTTTCCATGTCTATTATATATTGAAAGTTTAAATTAAATTCCCAGTCTTGTCCACAGTTGTATATGGCATCGTGCAAAGTTAGTAATCTTCTGTCAAACTTCTGTCAAACACTGGATGTTTTCTTTCTCTTTTCAGAGAGGAGGTTTAGCCCTTTCCGGAAGTTCCACTCTCCAGGATGCTTACAATGGAGAACAGGGTGAAACAGATGCCGCCCAATCCTGCCAATACACGGGCGGGAATGAAATAATCAGAGTGGGCAGTAGCGAGCTCGAAGACAAAGGCTGCCAGAAACAAGCACGCCAAGGCTGTGAAGACAGGTATCAGAGGAATGCGGTTAGCTAACTTAAATTCTCTTCTCCATATCTTGGAGAGCAATATCACTTTACTGGAAATGCTGTAGCAGACAAGTCCGAGACCTATCATAATGTAGCCGATAACTCCGTTTGTGGTGTGTGAGTCGGCTAAAATAACGATGATGCCCCATACCAATGCTAGAGTCCCCATGAGCAATACCAGTTGGGGCCATTTAGACCGTTCGGTTATGCTGTATACATTCCTTATCTGGCGTGCAATGGTGGCTACCAAAGCAATCAAGCTAGTACAGATGCAAGCCAATCCTGCCATCACATGTCCTGCTACAAAATAGGCTGGATGAGTGTGGCTCTTCCCCAAAAGTACAAAAGCCCAAATCCATGCTACCAAGGCAGCTATGATGGCTATGGCTTCCAATAAATGCTCCTGCCCTGAGGTGAAGGCGTCGGCGGGAATATCGTTATCGGTGCTCTTGGAGTTGGCGGGAATAAGAGAAAAGCGGGTGGAAGAAGTGGCTGCTGTCGCCACACAGGCGGTGATGAGCCCTACACCTGCCACTACATGCCCTGCTACGAAAGAAGAAGGGCTCGAGGAAGAAGTGAAAATCCATATTCCTCCGATGATAGTAATAACAGCTGCCAGGTAGCCGATGATAGGCAGGACATATTTTGCTGTCTTGCTATACGTATGTATAATTTGACGTATGATTGTAGCTGCGGTGGTAAATAAGGCAATACAAATCATACCCAGCGAAAACACGACGGGCCCTGCCACTGCTCGGCTGGGCGCGTCGCCATATCCGTAGATAAAGGCACCGTATCCGAAACAAAACGCTGCCATTACCAGAGGAATAGCTCTGAATAATACACTAATACCGTAATTCATAACATTCTTTATTATATTGATTTCTCAGTAAAACACCGAACTTTAATTTTTGTTTGTAGGTTTCAGGGGCTTTTTATTGCTAACTTTATACGGATGAGGCATAAAAGTCTTCGCTTTTTATACGAGAAAACAAATGTTTTTGTAAATTTGCACCCTTAAAAATGGGGACACTCCCAAAAACATAAAGCATAACATAGGAAAATCTAAGATACGATCATGGGTAAGAGATTTACTGAATATTCACAGTTTGACCTTTCACAGGTAAACAAAGATGTACTGAAAAATTGGGACGACAACAAGGTTTTCGCTCAAAGTATG
>JAUUNK010000133.1 GCA_030844565.1 Bacteroides ovatus | reverse complement strand
AATTAAAAAAATATTAAATCCTGTGTTGGTTTTTTTGAACATTTACATTTCCCTTTTAATTTAATTTTTCCGCAAAACACTGGGCCCCCCCCCCCCCCCCCCCCCCCGTGTGTAATAACTTTTTACACCCAAGGTATTAGTTTCTCTGGGTTGGAAGTAAAAGCGGAAGAACAAAAGTATGAAGGAGCTCTCTCCATTTATGGATTAAAATTATCTTATGATTCTGGACGTAAGGTGTTTAGAGGGTATTATCAGGGTACATTGTGTTTTATTGATGCTATGGGAGAAAAGCATATAGAGAACGTAGGTGTTAACTTTGATATTGAACTATAATATATTGAAATGGAATCAATGAGAACCATAAATTGGACTTGAGGAGCCTTATTGGTCATATCAAAGAAGGTCTCTAATTGACAATATAACTGTAGTGATGGTCAATTTCTATCACTACAGTTTATTAATGTAACAAAATTATGAACTATCTGTTTTTCTTGCTTCTTCTATATGGATTTGGAGAATTATGTCTTGGCATTAAGCAAAGTGCATCAGCTTTGTTTAACAACTATTCATATCAAACAATTTGTGGTACGTTTCCTAATCCTGCCCCTTATAGTATGCTTATTGTAATGGTTCTCCCAATTGCTTGGTTTTATGTATTGCAATGGAAAGAGTTAAGGAAGCGGAGCATATTTATGAAGATAATACTTTTTTTATCTCTAAGCTATGTACTAATGTCGTTAGTAGTTCTTTCCTTTAGTATGAGCCGAACTTCGTGGGTAGCTGCTATTATAGCGTGTAGTATTGTTACAATTTTGTATATAAGATCAATCGGAAGAATTAAATTAAGGTGGAATACTACACAAAAAATATGCGCAGGTATTGCTCTTCTTCTTTTGGTTTTTATTGGTTTGCATGGAGTATATCTTTTAAAAAAAGACTCTGCCGATGGACGATTGTTAATTTGGAAAATATCTTCAGCTGTTTTGAAAGAACATTTTGTAACAGGCGTAGGCACTGGATATTTTGCAGGTGCATACGGAGAAGAGCAGGAGAAATATTTTCGTAATAATGGAGCAACCGAACGTGAGAAATATGTTGCAGGAGCACCGAAGTTTGCTTATAACGAGTACATCCAATTTACAGTGGAACATGGAATAGTAGGGCTGGTAATTATGTTGTTTGTTTTATGTTATTCTTTTTACCATTTATTGCGTGCTGATGATATTAATAGGATACCAGTTATAGGAGCTTTAATCTGTTTATTAATAGTTTCCTTTTTCTCTTATCCATTTCATCATCTTCATACTTGTTTGTTGTCAGTATGTATTATGTTGTTGGTGTTATTAGTTAATGGAAAGAAGAAAAAAAATATTTTCAAATATGCGCTGTTCTTGTTTGCCTTAGTAAGTGTTTCTTATAAAGTATGTTTTTCGTTTGGATGTTTGGGAGATACTAAAATTGCATATAAACAATGGAACTTATTAAAACCTTATTTTGATGCAGGACAATTTGATGAAATCACAGAAAATTATGCAGTATTATATCCTTATCTAAAAACGAATGCGGCATTCTTATTTGAATATGGGCAATGTTTATCGCAAATTAAACGGTATGAAGAGAGCAATCAGATATTGCAGGAGGGACTTTGTCGTAGTAGCGACCCTATGTTCTTAAATATATTAGGAAAGAACTATCAACAATTGGGAAAGTATCCTTTAGCAGAACAGATGTTTTATAAAGCTTATTATCGAATTCCTCATAAAATATACCCTCTTTATTTATTAATGAACTTATATAAAGAGCAACACAGGGAAGAAGATATGCTTTCTATGGCGCATCAGATTATGAAACAAAAGGAGAAAGTTCACTCTCCAGAAACAGAATATATAAAAAATAAGGTGCGAGAGGAATTCCCTTCAAGTGAATATTCTTTATTTTCTTGCGGTAAGCGCAGGTGAATGATGGTAATAGGTTACAAATATGCACTAATAAGGTGGTATTAATTTAGAAGTTATTATCTTTGGGACAAGAATTATATAAATATAAAAGTATGACTATGAACTCTGTGAAATTTTTAGTTGTCTTATTTCTCCTTGTAGGTAATATGGCAACGTTGGAGGCTCAGAATAAAAGGGCTTCCAGTGATAAGGGAAAACAACTCTGGAAACAGCAGGTAGAAATGATTAAGAGTAGAGAAAAGGTGAGTGGCGAACAGGCAGCTAAGGTTGCTAATCTTCCTCAACTGGTCGACTACAAGTATCGGGGTAAGATAAAAACGGCAGAAGATGTGAAAGAGGTGAAAGCACAATTGATGTCCGATGACAGTTATTTCCCTGTGTCCGGTGAAGGTAACGCAGATATGAAGCTTATGATGCTGAAAGAAATAAAAGCTGGAAAGAGTAAAAAGGATGTGGAAACATTTTCTACTTCTTTGGCAGAAACTCTCAATCAATTGATTCAAGTGGGAAGCGGCAAGGTGGAACTGGAGTGGAAATATGGGGCTAAGACTTTCAAAACACTGTGTGTCGTTTCGGAGAAAGGGATTGTCTATGACAATATTATTGTGAATCTTCTCTCTTCTCCTCGTGTGGAAGAACATAGTGGACCGTTCTAACCATAAGCCCCTGACTTAATGTGCTAGGAATATGAAACGTTATCTTATTATTTTGTGCCAGCTAATCCTTCTATCGGCCTGCCATCAAAAAGGGAAACCTGAAATAGTATCTTTAGAATCGGAGATGATAAACTTCTTTCAAGAAATGTTGGAAGAAAATTATGGTCGCAGAGATGCTGTGGATATGCTGGTAAAGGGTATGGAGAAATATCATTTCAATTATTTATTGGAAGTGGATAAGCAACGATTAAAAGAAATTAATGAGAAACTCTATTCCGCCTGGCTTTTTTCTTATTTTCTAGACGAGGCTGATTTAAAGGATTCCTGTCGGTTGTATGTGCCGGCTGGTATCTCGCCTGCTGACTATCGGCAGTCTGCTGAATTCCAGCAGGCGGTGAAAGGATTGGGATTCTATAATTCTAGTTCTGTTCACCTTGTTGTTGATTCTGCAAAGTATGTGTATAGTAAATCTCAAGTAGAAAATATGATTCTTCCATTAAAGAAGAAGACGGATGGATTCACTTATTGGCAGAAAGAGTTGGAACAGGCTTCGCATCCTGCCATGAAAATAATCCGCGAGTTAGAAGATGCGACAGGAGGTGTTGCATCATCTTCTGTATTATGGGGAGTGATTGCTACCAATGCAGATAATATTTGCAGTGATTTTAAAACTGATAGGGATATACAAATGTTTCTAACGCTTTATTTCTGGAAATATTTATGTCATTTTGCTAATATTGATTTTTATACCGGACGAGATAAAACCGCTGAGGTTCTGGGTTTTTATCGGTAGTTGGTGGAGAAAAGAAATACTTTATGCGTATGAAGAGAGACCAATTAAAAATGTTTTATGTTTATGCATTAGTTCTCCTGTTGGCAGGATGTTTTAGCTATTTGTTAAGGAAATCTCTGGATCTCCCTACCAATGTTTTCGCTATATTGATACCTATAGCGATTGGATTTACAATTGTGTGGGGGTATGGGAGAAGTAGAAATAGAATAAAGAAATAATTGAAATAAGCTGTAAAAGCGGATAATGAGGTATACCTTTACCCTTATAATCACATTTAGATAGAAAAACATGAAAAAACTCTTTTTTTTAGTGACGATGTATACAGTTACATTGTTTGCTGCTGTTTTACCGGCTTCAGCGCAAAAACCGGATCAGACGAAAGAATACAAAGAAACATTGCAAAAGATTTTGGATGTTTCCGGTGCTTCGGCTACGGTTGATAATATTCTTCCGCAATTGATGTCAACCCATTTACTTCGATTGGCAATGGTTGCATTATAGCCTCGGCTTTAAAATCGTAGATAAAAAAACGGGGGATGAATATATTGTGAGAGGCCTAAATCATACTTTGACATTAACGTAGAGGATTATCTGAAGACTACGGGGAAAAATAAAAAAGTGTATAGATAAGAGTAGCTGGATGGGTTAAATCTCCAACCCATCCAGCAATTCCAGATACAGCCCGATAGCTTCCTCTATCTCTTTTAACATGATATATTCATCCGCCGTATGCGAACGTGAAGAACGCCCCGGACCTATTTTTACGGAAGGGAAAGACATAAGAGCCTGATCGGACAAAGTGGGGGAACCGAAAGGAACCCTTCCCTTTTTAACAGCTTTCTGCACAAACGGATGTTTCTCGTCAATGCGGGAAGAGTTGAGGCGGAAAGACCGTGCCTGGGCATTGCAGGAGATATGTTTCTGTATTTCAGCAAACAACTGTTCGTTAGAATAAAGTTCATTGCTCCGGATATCTACCACAAAAGTACATTTATCGGGAATCACATTATGCTGGGTGCCCGCGTTGATGACTGTAACACTCATCTTTACCGGTCCCAATAGCGGAGACTCTTTCTCAAAACGGTAATCGCGAAACCAGGCAATATCGTTTAATACCTTATATATAGCATTGTCTCCTTCGTTGCGGGCGGCGTGTCCGGCTTTCCCCGTAGCGGTGACATCCAACACCATTAACCCTTTTTCTGCGATGGCAGGTTGCATTTCCGTTGGTTCGCCCACTATGGCAAACGCGATGGGAGGGAGACCCGGCAAAATACTTTCGATGCCGCCTTTGCCTGAAACCTCTTCTTCGCACGAAGCAAGATAAATGAGGTTGTAACTTTGCGAGGTGCGACACAATTGCAGAAATACATGCAGAAGGGAAACCACACTTGCTCCGGCGTCGTTACTGCCCAGTCCATACAGTTTACCATTTTCTTCGCGTGGAGTGAACGGGTCTTTCCGCCAGCCGTTTACCGGTTTCACGGTATCTATATGGGAGTTGAGCAGGATAGTCGGTTTGCGAAGGTCGAACATAGGACTCAGACACCAAACGTTGTTGCCTTTTCGTCCTGTCTGCATACCTTCCGCTTCGATATAATTTTGCAGTAAATCAGCGGCTTCAGTTTCTTCGCGGCTAATGGATGGAATGGCTATAAGCGATTTGAGCAGGCTTACAGCCTCTGCGGTCATATAAGGAATGTCATATTTCATAGCGCAAACTTACGGATAATTCTTGAAAAAGACGATAGTTTCAAATAAAACTAATACCTTTGCGGTGTATTTTATTAACTACTACAAATATGGTTTATCATCATTTATCTGTCTTGGTTCATCGCCAGGCCGAAAAGTATGGCGACAAGATAGCCCTTCGATACCGTGATTATGAGACTTCTCAATGGATACCCATCACATGGAACCAATTTTCTGCGACTGTCCGTCAAGCATCGAGTGCCATGATAGAGTTGGGGATTAAGGAAGAAGAGAACATAGGTATCTTCTCACAGAATAAACCGGAATGCCTTTACACGGATTTTGCAGCCTTTGCCAATCGTGCCGTGACCATTCCTCTTTATGCTACCAGTTCTTCTGCACAGGCACAATATATTATTAATGATGCGCAAATACGCTATCTTTTTGTGGGAGAGCAGTTTCAATATGATGCAGCTTTCAGTGTGTTCGGGCTTTGTGCTTCGTTGCAACAACTTATAATCTTCGACCGTTCCGTGGTGAAAGACCCGCGAGATGTTTCGTCTATTTATTATGATGAATTTCTGGCGATGGGCGAAGGTTTGCCTCACGAGGAAGAGGTGGAAAAACGAACAGCCCGTGCTTCAGAAAACGATATGGCAAATATTCTTTATACCTCCGGAACTACCGGCGAGCCCAAGGGAGTCATCCTGCTTCATTCGGCTTACCTCGAACAATTCCGTACACACGACGAGCGTTTGCCGGAAATGACCGACCGGGATGTGTCTATGAACTTCCTCCCGTTGACGCATGTATTTGAAAAGGCGTGGTGCTATCTGTGTATTCACAAAGGAGTGCAGGTATGTATTAATCTTCGACCTGCTGATATTCAGACTACTATCAAGGAAATTCGTCCGACGCTGATGTGCAGTGTTCCCCGTTTCTGGGAAAAGGTGTATGCAGGCGTGCAGGAGAAGATTGCGGAGACAACGGGATTAAAGAAGACTTTGATGCTGGATGCTATCAAGGTGGGGAAGGTGCACAACATTGATTATTTGCGTCAAGGCAAGACTCCGCCATTGATGAACCAGCTTAAATATAAATTCTATGAGAAGACTGTTTATGCCTTGCTGAAAAAGACTATCGGCATCGAAAATGGTAATTTCTTCCCTACTGCCGGAGCTGCGGTTTCCGATGAAATCTGTGAATTTGTCCATTCGGTGGGTATCGATATGCTGGTGGGCTATGGGCTGACGGAGTCCACAGCTACCGTTTCTTGTACCTGGAAGACCGGATATGACATCGGTTCCGTTGGGCAAGTGATGCCGGGTGTAGAGGTGAAGATTGGAGAAGAAAATGAAATATTATTGCGTGGGAAGACCATCACTCCGGGATATTATAAGAAAGCGGAAGCCACGGCTGCTGCCATCGACGAGGAAGGTTGGTTCCATACAGGAGATGCCGGTTACTTCAAAAACGGTCAACTCTACCTGACAGAGCGTATCAAAGACTTGTTCAAAACTTCCAACGGTAAATACATCGCTCCCCAGGCACTGGAAACGAAATTGGTTGTCGACCGTTATATTGACCAAATTGCTATCATTGCCGACCAGCGCAAGTTTGTTTCTGCCCTGATTGTCCCTGTCTATGGTTATGTGAAAGACTATGCGAAGGAGAAGGGTATTGCGTACAAGGATATGGAAGAGTTGTTGCAACATCCTAAGGTAGTGGGACTGTTCCGTGCCCGCATCGATACCTTGCAACAACAATTTGCACATTATGAGCAGATTAAACGTTTTACATTGCTTCCTGAAGCTTTCAGTATGGAACGTGGGGAGCTAACAAATACATTAAAGCTTAAGAGAGCAGTCGTAGCTCAGAATTATAAGGAGCTGATTGATGCAATGTATGCGGAAGAGGCGTAGATATAAAGCAGAAAACGGAAGGGGAAAAATGCAGGAATAAAAAAGTTCAGGCAAAGAATCTTTCTTGGATTCTTTGCCTGAGTCTTTTTATGCTGTCTTCGTGGCTGGAAGTATAGCCTGAAGTTTGTTATCTTTTGTGTTAATACCCGAAGATTTGTTCCTGTGTCAGTTCTTCAATGGGGCCTACTGCTTTCAATTTATTCATATCCAAGTCCTTTTTATCACCGAGGATACAGTAGGTATAAGAGCGGTCTTTTATCCATTTCTTTTGGAAGTCCGCTACATCTTTTAATGTCATCTTCTGTACATCGTTATAGAGCTGGATGCGCGAATCTACTGTCTCGCCCAGGTCTTGTGCGTCGATATATGCCCAAATGATGTCACTCTTGATGATGCGATCAGTGCGAAGGCGGTTGATAAGAGCTTCTTTGGCAAGGGCAAAGGCTGCTTCCGACTGGGGCATTTCGTTAACAATGGTGTTGAATGTATTGATGGCATCAATCATCTTATCGTTTTGAGTAGCTATTTGCATGCGCAAAGTATAAGGATACTTCAGGTAGTTCGGTTTAGAGAGCGAAGCCCATGCCGAGTAAGCTAACCCACGGGTCTCGCGCATTTCCTGAAATACGATAGAGTTCATACCTCCGCCAAAGTATTCGTTGTAGAGTTGACGGGTAGGTTCTATAGTAGGGTCATACTTTTCGCCGCGGTTGGAAATTTGTGCCATGTAAATTTGTTTAGCTTCGTAGGGAGCTATTAACACCCGGGTGGCAGATGTCTCGAGCGGAGAGAATTCGTTTCCGGCGGGAATATCTTGTAGAGTGGCGGGAACCTGATGGTATTGGTCGATGACACTGATGAGCTCTTTTTCGTTGCTGGGACCGTAGTAGAGGATGCGGTGCTTGTAGCTGTTCTGCTGATGGATGCGGTCTACTAGTTCCTGCGGGTTCATGTTTGTCAATTCAGCTTCGGTGAGAATGTTGGTGGCGGGGTTCTTGGGACCGTAATTGCCGTAGCTTATCAGGCGTATAAAGTTCTGCATTTGATTCAGCTTGGCATCTTGGCGTGATTTCAGAATGTCTTCCACCATATTAGTATAAGCTTCCTTATTTACTTGTGCGTCTGCCAGCAGTTTCTCAAAAAGTTGCATGGCGGCAGGCATGTTTTCGTTCAGACCGGAGAGGACTACATACGTGCGTTCGTTGCCGGGGGATACGGAGAAGTTACATGCCAAGCGGTAGAATTCGCTTTTCAGTTGTTCGGGAGTCATGTCGGAGGTTCCCAGGTATTCAAGATAGTTGAAGGCGGTTCCGAGAGCTTTATCCGTGTTGTTGCCCATGTCGAATACGTAGATTAGCTGGAACAGATCATTGGTGGTGTTCTGTTTGTAGAGCACGGGGATGCCGGAGGTGGATTTCAATTGGCTCAGATCTTTCTTGAAGTCGAGGAACACCGGTTCGATGGGGTCCACTACGCTGTTCTGCACTTCGGTGAGGAAGACGCTGGCTGTGTCGCGGTTGCTTACGATAGGCGTGATTTCCGGTTTCGGCATTTTCTTTTCGTTAGGGTCTACTCCCTGGCGTTTGTAGACAACAGCATAGTTGGTATCCAGCAGGTATTTCTTGGCAAACTCTGTAATATCCGTTTTGGTAAGTTTGGCAAGGCGGTCGATGGCGGTCACGTCGTCAGCCCAATTGGTGCGGTTGATAAAGGAATTGACAAACATGTCGGCACGTCCTTCGTTGCTTTCCATTTGTTGGAGTTGGTAGAGCTTGAAGTTGTTGATGTTGGCTTGTAGCATTTTCTCGTCGAAGTCGCCGTTGCGCAACTTCTTCACTTCGTCCAGTAGCAGAGTTTGTATCTCTTCCAGTGTTTGCCCTTGTTTGGGGGAGGCATACATAAGCATCACTGAGTAATCGGAGAGTCCCAGTGGGTAACAGTAGGAGTTAAGTACTTTTTGTTGTTGATTCAGGTCGAGGTCGATAAGTCCCGCTTTGCCGTTGTAGAGTACTTGTGCCAGAACTTGCATTATCTCATATTCTTTGCTGGATGCGCCCGGGAAACGCCAGGCAAGCATAAGGCTTTCAGCTTCTCTGCCGAGCACTTCGCGTACAAGGGGTTGGGTGATGGGTTCTTCTTTCGGCAAGTCCAGCGTGGGTAGATTGGGATTCGGTTTCAGCGAGCCGAAATATTTGTCGATGGTAGCTACGGTCTCTTCCGGGTCGAGATCTCCGGAGAGGCAGATGGCGATGTTATTGGGTACATACCATGTCTTATAGAATTTCTTGATGTTGGTGATAGAAGGATTCTTCAATTCTTCCTGTGTACCGAGCACGGTTTGTGTGCCGTAAGGATGGTGTGGGAAGAGGGCGGACAGCATAGTGTCGAATACCTTCTCAGAGTCGTGCGTCAGAGACATGTTTTTCTCTTCATATACGGCTTCGAGTTCGGTATGAAAACCACGGATAATATTGTCAGCAAGACGGTCAGCTTGCACTTTTGCCCAGTTTTCCACTTGGTTGGAAGGGATGTCTTCCACATACACTGTCTGGTCATACCATGTGTAAGCATTGCTTCCGTTGGCTCCGATGGCTGCCATTAGTTTGTCATATTCGTTGGGGATGGCGTACTTGGACGCTTCGTAAGAGAGGCTGTCGATGGTGTGGTAAATAGCTTTTCGTTGTTTCTCGTCTTTCGTTTGGCGGTAAATTTCGAATTGTTGTTCGATGGCATCGAGCAAGGGCTCTTCTGCGGCATAGTTCATCGTGCCGAATTTCTTGGTTCCTTTAAACATCAGGTGTTCAAAGTAGTGTGCCAGTCCGGTAGTTTCAGCGGGATCGTTCTTTCCTCCGGCGCGGACAGCAATAAATGTCTGGATGCGGGGAGTTTCCTTGTTTACGGTGAGGTAGATTTTCAATCCGTTGTCCAGCGTGTAGATGCGTGCTTTTAGCGGGTCGTTCGGAACGGTTTCGTAGGAGTACTTTTCTTGTACACCACAGCTTGTGAGCGCTAATAGGCATAGAAGCGACAAGCATGAGAGTTTGATAAGTTTATTCATATCTGTGGCAACATTTTAATGATACAGGCAAAGGTAGGGCATTTTTATCAATCTTTCCAGTTTTTATCTCTATCTTTGCCGAAGATAACGAAAAATGATAAATAACAAATTGTAAACTTCATGATTACTATTGAACAACTTAAAGACGTGAAAGAGCGCACTGATGCGCTGAGGAGGTATCTTTGACATCGACGGGAAGAAAATTCAAGTCGAAGAAGAACAACTGAGAACGCAGGCGCCCGGCTTCTGGGACGATCAGAAGAAGGCGGAAGCGCAAATGAAACTGGTGAAGGACTTGCAGAAATGGCTCGATGGTTACAATGAGGTGAAGACGCTGGCTGACGAACTGGAACTGGCGTTTGACTTCTATAAAGAAGAACTCGTCACTGAACAGGATGTGGACGACGCTTATGCTAAAGCCCGCGAAGCCGTGGAAGCCTTGGAACTCAAGAACATGTTGCGCGAGGAAGCCGACCAGATGGATTGCGTATTAAAGATAAACTCGGGTGCGGGAGGCACGGAGAGCCAGGACTGGGCATCCATGCTGATGCGTATGTATCTGCGCTATGCCGAAACGAACGGTTACAAAGCATCCATTGCCAACCTTCAGGAAGGCGACGAAGCAGGAATCAAAACCTGTACCATCAATATCGAAGGCGACTTTGCATACGGTTACCTGAAGGGTGAGAACGGGGTGCACCGGCTTGTGCGTGTGTCTCCTTACAATGCCCAGGGAAAGCGCATGACGTCTTTCGCTTCCGTATTCGTCACTCCGCTTGTGGACGATTCAATCGAAGTCAACATCGAACCTGCCCGCATGTCGTGGGATACTTTCCGAAGTGGCGGTGCCGGCGGTCAGAATGTGAACAAGGTGGAATCCGGCGTGCGTTTGCGCTATCAATATAAAGACCCTTATACGGGCGACGAGGAAGAAATCCTTATCGAAAACACCGAGACGCGCGACCAGCCCAAGAACAGGGAAAACGCGTTGCGTCAATTGCGCTCTATTCTTTATGATAAGGAGCTGCAACACCGCATGGCAGAACAGGCAAAGGTGGAAGCAGGCAAAAAGAAAATAGAATGGGGTTCGCAGATACGCAGTTATGTGTTCGACGACCGCCGCGTGAAGGACCATCGCACTAACTACCAGACATCGGATGTCAACGGAGTGATGGATGGCAAGATAGAAGGTTTCATCAAGGCTTACTTAATGGAATTTTCGTCCGAAGAACCCCGGTGATTGAAATTAAGCTGTGTTATTTTTGGTTAGTTAAAAGATTTGTTCTTACTTTGTTAGCGTTGAACTTTAAAGCTAACTATTATGAGTAAGAATAAGAGGAAAGCAGCACAGAGTAAGAAAGAAGAAGAGCAAGCCAAACGGGCCCTTAAGATAGTCATCATTTCACTGGTTGTCTTGGCAGTGGTTATGCTGATCGGTTTTTCTTTCTTCACTTAAGATTTTTATTACAGGTTACTACAGATAATGCGGATTCTCCCGGTTGCTTTGCCGAGAGAATCCGTGTTGATTTAAACTTATCTTAAGCATCATGGCACAGGAAATAGAACGTAAGTTTTTGGTGGAAGGAGAATTTAAGTCGCAGGCTTTTGCCCGAAGTCGCATTGTCCAAGGCTACATCAGCAGTGCCCGGGGAAGAACAGTGCGGGTGCGTATCCGCGACGGGAAAGGATACCTTACTATTAAGGGTGCCTCAAACCAGTCGGGCACCAGCCGCTACGAATGGGAAAAGGAACTGCCTCTTTGCGAAGCGGAGGAACTGATGAAGCTATGCGAACCGGGTGTGATTGATAAGACCCGTTACCTGGTGCGTTGCGAAGAGCATGTATTCGAAGTGGATGAATTTTATGGAGACAACGAAGGATTGGTAGTAGCCGAAGTGGAACTGGGGAGCGAAGACGAACCTTTCGACAGACCGGACTTTCTGGGACCGGAAGTAACAGGAGACATAAGATATTACAACTCTCAGTTGATGAAAAAGCCCTATAAAACTTGGTGACTTTTAACAAATAAGCTGTATATTTGTTCTTCTATTAAAAGGACAATGTATGGAGATGGAGCAGTTATATAACTATCTACCGCGAGACTTGGTTACCTTTGTCTTGGTAACCGTCTTTTCCTTGCTCATAGGTCTTTCCCAGCGGCGTATCAGCCTGAAACGCGAAGGGGAAACCACTCTTTTCGGTACCGACCGCACTTTTACTTTTATTGGAATCTTGGGCTATCTGCTCTATATCCTCGACCCTTTCGGGATGCATCTCTTTATGGGAGGCGGGGCGGTGTTGGGGGTGCTGCTTGCGTTGAACTATTATGTCAAGCAGACACAATATCACGTCTTTGGAATTACTACTATTATCATTGCCCTCATCACCTATTGTCTGGCGCCTATTGTCAGCACGCAGCCGTCGTGGTTCTATGTGATGGTGGTGGTAACAGTGCTTTTGCTCACTGAGTTGAAGCATACCTTCACTGAGTTTGCCCAGAAGATGAAGAATGATGAAATGATAACCTTGGCGAAGTTTCTCGCTATCAGTGGGATCATTTTGCCTATGCTGCCCAACGAGAATATTATTCCCGGTATACATCTCACTCCTTATACCATCTGGCTGGCAACGGTGGTGGTTTCGGGCATATCCTATCTTTCTTATCTTCTCAAGCGGTATGTGTTTCATGAGTCCGGCGTGCTGGTTTCCGGCATCATTGGCGGGTTGTATAGCAGCACTGCCACTATCTCCGTTCTGGCACGAAAAAGCCGGAATGCTTCAGGACAGGTTGCCACGGAATATGTGGCGGCGATGTTGTTGGCGGTGAGTATGATGTTCCTGCGTTTTCTCATTCTTATCCTTATCTTTAGTCGTGAAATCTTTATGGCTATTTATCCTTATCTACTCGTCATGGCAGTGGTGGCGGCAGCCGTTGCATGGTTTATCCATTCCCGGGGGAAGAAGACAGCGGACGGAAATGCCAGCCTCGAAGAGGAAGACAGTAGTAACCCGCTCGAATTTAAGGTAGCTCTGATATTTGCCGGGCTGTTCGTCATCTTCACAGTTCTCACCCACTATACGCTGGTGTATGCCGGGACGAGTGGATTGACATTACTTTCTTTCGTGGCAGGATTCAGTGACATCACCCCTTTCATCCTCAACCTACTTCAAGGTACGGGAAGCGTGGCTGTGGTGGTGATTACCGCTTGCTGCATGCAAGCTATTGTGAGCAATATTATAGTGAATATGTGCTATGCCCTTTTCTTTGCCGGCAAAGGGAGCAAGCTACGTTCCTGGATTTTAGGAGGTTTTGGCAGTATAATAGGAGTTAATTTGCTAGTATTGGTAGCTTTTTATCTTTTCTAAACTTATGGTATTATTCTTATATATGGCAGTGTTTGCAACTCTGTGCTGAGGCACGCAAGCCTCAGC